>CAUSZI010000003.1:0-75966 GCA_963536045.1 uncultured Streptococcus sp. | reverse complement strand
AAGGCAAAAAAATGGCAACTTTAGATAAAAATCTTTTGTTAGAGATGTTCCGTAAAATGGAAGAAATCCGTCGCATGGACTTAAAAATTGCTCAACTTGTAAAAAAAGGAAAGGTTCCTGGAATGACTCACTTCTCAGTAGGTGAGGAAGCAGCCAATGTCGGTGCTATGCTGGCTTTGAACGAGGATGATTTGTTGACTTCTAACCACCGGGGGCACGGTCAAGCTATCGCCAAAGGAATCAACCTCAACGAGATGATGGCGGAAATCCTAGGGAAATACACCGGGACCTGTAAAGGGAAAGGCGGTTCTATGCACATTGCGGACCTAGATGCCGGAAATCTTGGCGCTAACGGTATCGTTGGCGGCGGCATGGGAATTGCCGTTGGAGCAGCTCTGACCCAGCAAATGCAGAAGACAGGTAAGATTGTTGTCTGCTTCTTTGGTGACGGTGCTACCAACGAAGGCGTCTTCCACGAAGCAGTCAACATGGCTTCTATCTGGAATCTGCCCGTTATTTTCTATTGTATCAATAACGGCTATGGCATTTCTGCTGACATCAAGAAAATGACCAATGTAGAGCACATCCACGAGCGCAGCGCAGCTTATGGCATTCCAGGTATGTTCATCGAAGATGGAAATAATGTTCTGGATGTTTATGAAGGCTTCCAAAAAGCTGTAGAGCATGTTCGCAGCGGTAAAGGACCTGTCTTGATTGAGAGCGTCACTTATCGTTGGTTGGGACATTCATCTTCTGACCCAGGTAAATACCGTACTCGTGAAGAAGTAGAAGAATGGAAGAAAAAAGATCCAATCGAAAATCTTCGTAAATACTTGCTGGAAAACAAGATTGCAAGCGAGGAAGAGCTGGAAGCTATCCAAGCTGGAGTCAAAGAAGCAGTAGAAGCATCTGTGAAGTTTGCAGAAGAAAGCCCATTCCCACCGCTTGAATCTGCCTTTGAAGATATTTACGCAGACTAAAGAGAGGAGAAAAAGAAAATGGAAACTAAAACTATGTCTTTTCGTGATACCATCATCCTCGCTATGTCTGAGGAAATGCGTCGCGATGAAAATGTACTCTTGATGGGAGAAGATGTCGGAGTCTTTGGTGGAGATTTCGGAACATCTGTTGGTATGCTTGAAGAATTTGGTCCAGAGCGTGTACGTGACTGTCCGATTTCAGAAGCAGCTATTTCTGGAGCAGCAGCTGGAGCAGCTATGACAGGGCTGCGTCCAATCGTAGACATGACCTTTATGGACTTCTCTGTAATTGCTATGGATGCTATTGTTAACCAAGCTGCTAAAACGCGCTATATGTTTGGCGGAAAAGGACAAGTGCCAATGACTGTCCGCTGTGCAGCAGGTAATGGAGTTGGCTCAGCGGCTCAGCACTCGCAGTCTTTGGAATCTTGGTTTACCCACATTCCAGGTCTTAAGGTTGTGGCACCGGGAACTCCAGCTGACATGAAGGGACTTCTCAAGGCTTCTATCCGAGACAACAACCCAGTCATTATCCTGGAATACAAGTCTGAATTTAACCAAAAAGGCGAAGTGCCACTGGATCCTGAGTATGTAATCCCACTTGGTGTTGGCGAAATCAAAAAAGAAGGTACCGATGTAACAGTTGTTACCTACGGAAAAATGCTTCGCCGTGTCATGCAGGCAGCTGAAGAATTAGCAGAAGAAGGTATCTCTGTAGAAGTGGTTGACCCACGTACATTGGTGCCGCTCGATAAGGATATTATCATCAATTCTGTTAAGAAGACTGGAAAGGTTGTTTTGGTTAATGATGCTCACAAAACTAGCGGTTTCATTGGTGAAATTTCGGCGATTATTTCTGAGTCTGAAGCATTTGACTATCTAGATGCGCCAATCCGTCGTTGTGCAGGAGAAGATGTGCCAATGCCTTATGCGCAAAACTTGGAAAACGCGATGATTCCGACCGTTGAAAGCATCAAAGACGCTATTCGGAAGACATATCATAAAGAATAAGGTATAATAAAGAAAAGGCTTTCCTATGAATTATATTACATAAATTATTTTATGTAATATAATCTTGTGTAGAGGTCAAAGTAGCTAAAATTTTACTAATTACAGACAATCGTTATTCGGAGTGATTTTATCCGACGAACGACTTAGTAAGTCTACTAGGTTGGTCGCAGATAGCGGCAACCGTAGTAACTTGAGATACGTTTGTATACAAGTTACTTGTAAAGTTGCAACAGGAGAGAGTCGAATCGATGATATTCGACGAACGACTTAGTAAGTCTACTAGGGTGTCCGCTTGATAGCGGCAACCGTAGTAACTTGAGATACGTTTCGTATCCAAGTTACTTGTAGAGTTGAACATGGGCTAAAAGTTCGGAAAAAAGATAAATCTTCTTGGCTTCATCGAAGCCCGCGTAGATTTCCTATTTTTCAATCGTTTTTCAAGTCCTTAGTATCATGTAATTGAATTCGGACGGAGGTCTGTGAAAAAAAGATAGATTGCCTTGTGTTCATCGAACACAGCGTCAATCTCCTATTTTTTCATTGCCCTCTGCGTCCTTAATATCTTATATTCGAACACGGGCTAAAAGCTCGGAAAAAAGACAAATCCCCTTGGCTTCATCGAAGCTTGCGTAGATTTCCTATTTTTCAATCGCTTTTCACGCCCTTAGTATCATAATTAGAATTGGAGAGGTCATGGCTGATGACAAGCTAAGAGCGACTCCTGCGGCTAGAAAGTTAGCGGATGATTTAGGGATCAACCTCTACGACGTTTCTGGCTCAGGTGCAAACGGTCGTGTCCACAAAGAAGACGTGGAAACTTATAAAGATACAAATGTGGTGCGCATTTCACCACTGGCAAAACGAATTGCCCAAGAACATAATATTGCTTGGCAAGAGATTCAAGGAACTGGCCATCGTGGCAAGATTATGAAGAAGGATGTTCTTGCTTTCTTGCCTGAGAATGTTGAGAGCGATACAATCAAATCTCCTGCTCAAATTGAAAAAGTGGAAGAAGTGCCTGATAATGTCACTCCTTACGGTGAAATTGAGCATATCCCGATGACGCCGATGCGAAAGGTTATCGCTCAGCGGATGGTAGAATCTTACCTGACGGCGCCAACATTTACCCTCAACTATGATGTTGATATGACAGAAATGCTGGCCTTGCGTAAAAAAGTGCTGGATCCAATCATGGAAGCAACTGGCAAGAAAGTAACTGTCACAGACCTGCTTTCGCTGGCTGTTGTGAAGACACTGATGAAGCATCCGTATCTCAACTCAACTTTGACAGAGGATGGCAAGACCATTATCACACACAACTATGTCAACCTTTCAATGGCAGTCGGTATGGATAATGGCCTGATGACGCCAGTTGTCTACAATGCAGAAAAAATGAGTCTATCAGAGCTTGTAGTAGCCTTTAAAGATGTAATCGGACGTACCTTGGAAGGCAAGTTGGCTCCAAGCGAGCTGCAAAATTCAACCTTCACAATCAGTAACTTAGGTATGTTTGGCGTTCAGTCTTTTGGGCCAATCATCAACCAGCCAAACTCTGCTATCTTGGGTGTGAGCTCAACGGTAGAGAAACCTGTCGTTGTTAATGGCGAAATTGTTATCCGTCCAATTATGAGTCTGGGCTTGACCATTGACCATCGTGTAGTTGATGGAATGGCTGGAGCTAAGTTTATGAAGGATTTGAAGGCTTTGATTGAAGATCCAATTTCAATGTTGGTATAAGATTTTATTTTCTTTGCTATTCTAAAAAGCGAAGAAGCAATCAGCAAATGAAAAATTAAATTAGAAAAGGAAAGAAAAATGGCTTTAGAAGTAATTATGCCAAAAGCCGGCGTGGATATGACCGAAGGGCAAATTGTCCAATGGAATAAGAAAGTCGGCGAATTTGTCAAAGAAGGGGAAATCCTTCTGGAAATCATGACTGACAAGGTCAGCATGGAATTGGAAGCTGAAGAAGATGGCTACCTGATTGCCATTCTCAAAGGTGACGGTGAAACTGTTCCAGTTACGGAAGTCATCGGTTACTTGGGAGAAGAAGGAGAAAACATTCCAACTGCTGGTGGAACTGCACCTGCGGAAACTCCAGCTCCTGCTGCAGCGGCAAATACAGATGATGATAAGAGTGATGATGCTTACGATATCGTAGTTATCGGTGGCGGACCTGCTGGTTATGTAGCGGCTATCAAAGCAGCCCAGCTGGGTGGTAAGATTGCCTTAGTTGAGAAGTCTGAGCTAGGCGGAACCTGCTTGAACCGTGGCTGTATCCCTACTAAGACATACTTGCACAATGCTGAAATCATTGAAAACCTTGGTCACGCTGCTAACCGCGGTATCATCATTGAAAATCCAAACTTTACAGTTGATATGGACAAGGTCCTTGAAACTAAAAACAAGGTTGTTAATACGCTTGTTGGCGGTGTTGCTGGCCTTCTTCGCAGCTATGGCGTAGATGTTCATAAGGGAATTGGTACCATTACTAAAGACAAGAATGTTCTTGTAAACGGCAGCAATCTGCTAGAGACGAAGAAGATTATCTTGGCTGGTGGTTCAAAAGTCAGCAAGATCAATGTCCCAGGTATGGAATCATCTCTTGTTATGACTAGTGATGATATTCTGGAAATGAACGAAGTGCCTGAAAATCTTGTAATTATCGGCGGTGGTGTTGTCGGTATTGAGCTTGGACAAGCCTTCATGACATTTGGCTCAAAAGTTACCGTTATCGAAATGATGGACCGCATTGTACCAGCTATGGATGCGGAAGTTTCTAAAAACCTTCGCCTCATCTTGGAGCGTAAGGGTATGACAATTCTGACTGAAACTAAGTTGGAAGAAATCATCGAAGAAAATGGTAAACTACATATCAAGGTTGAAGGAAAAGAAGATATCCTCGCAGATAAGGCCCTGCTTTCTATCGGACGTGTGCCAGATCTAGAAGGAATCGGTGAGGTTGAATTCGAACTGGATCGTGGTCGTATCAAGGTCAATGAGTATATGGAAACTTCTGTTCCAGGTATTTACGCACCAGGTGATATCAATGGTACTAAGATGCTGGCCCATGCAGCCTTCCGTATGGGTGAAGTTGCTGCTGAAAATGCTCTGAAAGGAAACCACCACGTTGCCAAACTCAATCTGACGCCTGCTGCTATCTACACTCTTCCTGAAGTAGCAGCAGTTGGTTTGACAGAAGAGCAAGCTCGTGAGAAATACGATGTAGCAATTGGTAAATTTAACTTCGCTGCTAACGGCCGTGCTATTGCTTCAGACGCAGCTCAAGGCTTCGTTAAAGTCATTGCTGACAAGAAGTATGGTGAAGTGCTCGGTGTTCATATCATTGGTCCTGCCGCAGCAGAATTGATCAACGAAGCATCAACCATCATCGAAATGGAAATCACCGTAGAAGAGATGCTTAAGACCATCCATGGTCACCCAACCTTCTCAGAAGTTATGTACGAAGCGTTTGCTGATGTACTGGGGTTGGCAGTTCACTCACCTAAGAAAAAATAATTAAAATGATAGATTAGACTGGGCATAAATCATTGTTCTAGTCTCTATCGTATAAAGAGGTAGCTTATGAAATACATTGTTAACTACTCAAATGATACAGCTTTTAATATTGCTCTGGAAGAATATGCTTTCAAACACCTCTTAGATGAGGATGAAATTTTCCTGCTCTGGATTAACAAACCCTCTATCATCGTGGGGCGCCACCAAAACACTATCGAAGAAATCAACCGTGATTATGTTCGTGAGCATGGCATTGAAGTTGTGCGTCGTATCAGTGGCGGAGGAGCTGTTTATCATGATCTGAACAACCTCAACTACACCATTATCTCCAAGGAAAGCGAAGATCGTGCTTTTGACTTCAAGAGTTTTTCTACGCCGGTTATCAATACCTTGGCAGAGCTTGGGGTAAAGGCTGAATTCACTGGCCGCAATGACCTAGAGATTGATGGTAAGAAGTTCTGTGGTAATGCGCAGGCCTATATCAATGGCCGTATCATGCACCATGGCTGCCTGCTCTTTGATGTTGATCTGTCTGTCTTGGCTAATGCGCTTAAGGTTTCAAAAGACAAGTTCGAATCAAAAGGCGTTAAATCCGTCCGTGCTCGCGTGACAAATATCGTCGATGAATTGCCGGAAAAGATTACTGTCGAAGAATTCCGTGACCTGCTTCTGGACTACATGAAGAAAGAATATCCAGAAATGACAGAATATGTCTTTTCCGAGAAAGAACTGGAAGAAATCAAGCAAATCAGAGATAGCAAGTTTGGAATTTGGGACTGGAACTACGGTAAATCGCCTGAATACAATGTGCGCCGTGGTACCAAGTTTACCAGCGGTAAGGTAGAAATCTTTGCCAATGTTGTTGAATCCAAGATTCAGGATATTAAAATCTATGGGGACTTCTTTGGTATTGAGGACGTAGCAGCAGTAGAAGATGTGCTGCGCGGCGTTAAATACGAGCGCGAAGATGTCCTTAAAGCTCTTGAAACGATTGATATTAGCCGCTACTTTGCTGGAATCAGCAGAGAAGAGATTGCCGAAGCTATCGTCGGTTAAAATATGACATAAAGAAAACCAAGCTCTCGAAGAGTTTGGTTTTTTATGTAAACAGTATATTTCAAATCAACAACATTCTTACGTTTCCTTAACCAGCTAGTTTTCTCTAGGTTTTATCTACCAGATATGATAAAATGATAGGGAACCAGAGAAAGGGGTGCCTTGATGCAAAAAGTCCCAGTAGAAAGCCTTGATCTGTTTGAGCAGTTGGATCGCACAGTTGTAGCTTTTCTGAAGAAAAAACCATCTCCTAATCCAGACAACTTTTATGTTAGCATATCTCCAGAAGATTATGAGAAAAAGAAAGAAGAATTTGAAAAATCAGGCTATCAAGCCGTGAAATTACCGCTTGGCATGGCGTTAGATAATGTTATTCAGCAACCTTCTTTCCAAAACCTAGTCATTGGTGGGCTCTACATGGTAGATGTCTTCGTTCCCAAGGAAGATCTGATGCCCTTGAAGGACCTTGTCGACAGCTTTTGCATCATGTTTGCAGCAGCTAATAACCGGATAGAGAATATCAAGGCTTACGATTTGATGAAGAGTAAGACAGTTTACTTTATAGGAAAACTCTTTACGGATAATCCTCAGCCGGGTGATGAAATTAGCTTTGAAGGGCTGAATAGAGAGACAGCAGAAGGCTCCTACGAAGCGGTCAAATGCTTCCTAACTAGAGAAAGCGCTGAAAAGTACAACTCTAAAAATCGACCTGTCACAGCAGCAAATCTAGAACATCTCAAGCACTTCTGGGGCAAACCGCTGATTGTTGAACCTCATCGTAATTATTGGATTGAGTTTTTATAAGAAAAAGAGCGAAGCATCTAAACTAGATTTTCGCTCTTTTGTTATTATTGTTTTATTTACATATTTTAAATTATGTAATTTATAGTTTGTCCAAAGCGTTCTTTTGTTCATCATTGACAATGTGGGTGTAGAGGTCCGTTACCTGAGTGCTAGCATGCCCTAGCTGATGACTGACGAGAACTTGAGATTTGGTTGCATCGTATAAACGTGTAGCAAGTGTGTGGCGGAGTTTGTGAGGCGTCACTCGCACCTTGAAGCTCTCAGAATACTTGGCCACCATTTTTTCAACACTGGAAGCATCGATTCGATTCGGAGTGCCTCGGTATTCAGTCAAAAAGAAGGCTGTATCCGTCTTTTCGGCCTTGTATCGTTTGCTTCGAATACTCAGGTACTCCTCTAAATAGGACTTGGCAAAAGCAGCAACATTGACAGAGTCCCTTTTTCCGCCTTTTCTTGTCACTTCAATGACCATCATTTTGAGATTAATGTCTTTCAGATCCAGATTAACAGCTTCAGACAGACGAACGCCAGAGGCTAGTAGCAAGGCAATAATGGCTAGATCACGTTCCTTGTTCTTGTTGAAGGAGGACAGAGCTCGATTAGAGAGTTTCTTGGGGTACTCCGTATCAATATACTGGAGAAATTCTTCTGTCTCATCCCCTAAAAAGAGCTTCTGCTTAATATTCTCTGCACGGGCTGCCAGAGTTTCCTTTTTCTTCTTAGTAGCAACTTTTTTCATCACATTTCGATAGAAGTAAGGCTCGCCCTGTTCGTTTTCGACTTCCTCAGTCAAATATTTGTAGAGGCTAGATAAAGCCGAAAGAGTCCGGTTGATGGTTGTCTGGGAAACACCGTTTTGAGTTGTATTAGCATTGAGAAGCGGTCGCTCCCGCAAATACAGAATGAAGGCCTCCATGTCTTTCTTGGTCATATTTTCCAAGACCGAGAGAGGAATCTCAGCAATATGCGAAGCATCTGTGATACCGGATTCCAGCACCCAATTAAAAAAGCGATCATATTCTTTGAGATATTCGTATAAGGTTGTAAAACTATAAGGCACCGCCAGCTTAGACTGGTAGTATTCCAGAATGTACCAGGGCATAGTGGCCTTGAGTTTATCAATTCTTTCTAATAACAGTTCACGTCTCATCACATTTCTCCGTTTTTTCTATAACAGTAGTATAGCATATCTAGATATATTTTTCAAGAAAATTATAGTTTTTCGGAAAGATAACAGAGGGAAGTAAACAATCTAACTTTAATACAAAAAAGATAATAAAAACAAGACAGAGTTTAGTTTCTCAACTCTATCTTGTTTTACCTAAAACTTATTTTTCTGATTCGATTTTTTGGAAATAATCCAGTTGCCATTTTTGTGTTGCCTGAGCTGTTTTATTTAAATTTGTGCACCAGGACGGATAAAACCGCATAGCCATCTTTCCTTTACAATCCTTTGTAGAAAGAATTTTTTTACTAATAGCCACCTCTTTGGGAATGATAAATATACCGCAATGAAGGTTGTCGATAACGACAATAACCAGTTCATCACCCAAGTCTCTATCAGTATAAGGAATATTTTTGTTGTCTTGGTCTTTTTTCCAAAAGACTGTAAAGTATCCTTCTTTTTTCGGTGTTTTCTTTGCCAAACGGCATCTTTTATATTCTTGATTATCCTTTGGCTTAATTAAAATGCTTTCATAGTCTTCGTTCCATTTTTCATTTACCAGATCAAAGTCACCATAATACCTATAAAGAATGTCTGTCATTTTCATTTTTTATTACCTTTCTAATTTTTACCAAAATTAAATTATGTAAAATATTTACTAGAACAAAAACTCCCTAATCAAATCAACTACCTGTTCATTTTGCGGCAAGGAAGAATGGTGAGCATCCTTGCCTACGACGACTACTTCTCTGTGTGAAGCAATCTTTCCTTTGTAAATCAAACTCCCGGCCTCTACACTGCTTTTATGGACAATTCCGTCACCATCTCGGAAAAAGATTCCCAAAATTGACAAATGCTGCAGCTTCTTAGGCAGTTTTTCCTGATTGGCTACAAAGTCATCTAGCATCGGGACTCGATGATTAAGATTTTTCTTGTTTAGATTATAAGGGCTGCCAATAGTCAGGAGCTTTTCCATCTCCAATCCAGAATGGTTTGCCAGGTATTGCTGTAGGAATACTGTATAAACTAGACCACCGTTAGAATGCCCAAGCGCTTTAAAACTGTTAAAAGAGTACTTCTCTCGCAAAACAGTCAAGGCAGCGTCAAACATTGCCGCCTGCTGCTTGATATTTTCATAACCATCGCGATTATTTTGAAAGCCAACCACAAAAATAGGATTTCTGTCCTTGCGCTTCAAATGCCCTCGGTAAGTCATGTGTCCGTCATTCCAGATTTTAATACGGACTAGACTATGATGTGGATGCTGATTGCGGTTTAGCTTTTTAACCATTCGATTAAAGCGATTTTCCGTGGCAGAACTACCAGGAATCATGATAATAGGACTCATTTTGACCTTGCTGGCAGGTAGATGAGAAATAGGGTGGGAAGGCAGCTTATTCAATAATTTTTGAAAGGTTTTAGCAAGTCGATGAATCAATTGAGTCAAAAAAGGCCTCATTCTAGTCTCCGTATCTGAATCTGATGTTTCCAAAAACAAGCCACATAAAACTTAGTTATGTGACTTGTTTTTTTGTTATTACTTCCGCTTCTTCTTGTTTTTCTTCATTTGCTTGGCCATTTTGTTCATGCTGCGTCGCATCAGAAACTCTCCGGCCTTACCCTTGAGGCCACCGCCGAACATTTGGCTCATATCCGGCATGCCGGCTCCTCCTAAGTCTGACATATCTGGCATACCGCCTTGGCCCATCATGCCTTCAAGAGCTGACATGTCGGGCATTCCTCCGCCACCAGGCATGTTCTTAGGCATATTGTTTGGATTGAGCCCCATTTGCTTCATCATCTTGCTCATATCGCCTGACAGAACGCCCTGCATCATCTGCTTAGCTTGATTGAAGTCTTTGATAAATTTATTAACATCAACGAAACTGTTACCTGAACCATTAGCAATCCGACGGCGACGGCTAGGACTCAGCAAGTCAGGATTTTCACGCTCAGCTGGTGTCATAGAGGATACGATGGCGCGCTTGCGGGCAATTTCTTTCTCATCAACTTTGATATTCTTGAGGGCAGGATTATTGGCCATACCTGGAATCAGCTTGAGCAAGTCTTCCATAGGTCCCATGCCTTGTACCTGATCCAGCTGATCAATGAAGTCATTGAAATCAAAGGTGTTTTCCCGCATCTTTTCAGCCATTTCAAGCGATTTTTTCTCATCGTATTCTTGAGAGGCTTTTTCGATCAGAGTCAGCATGTCCCCCATACCGAGGATACGGCTAGACATACGGTCTGGGTGGAAGGTTTCGATATCAGTGATTTTTTCACCAGTACCAGTAAATTTAATAGGCTTACCAGTAATCTGACGGACAGACAGGGCTGCACCACCACGGGTATCGCCATCAATCTTAGTCAAGATAACCCCAGTCACTTCCAATTGGCTGTTAAATTCTCGAGCGACATTAGCCGCTTCCTGACCAATCATGGCATCGACAACCAAGAGGATTTCATTCGGATTAGCCAGCGCTTTGACATCCGACAGCTCCTGCATGAGCTTTTCGTCAATCTGAAGACGCCCAGCCGTATCAATCAGGACATAGTCATTGTGGTTAGCCTTGGCTTGCTCCAAACCTTGACGGACAATCTCAACAGCTGGAACTTCGGTCCCCAGAGCAAAGACAGGTACATCAATTTGCTGTCCCAGTGTTTTCAGCTGATCAATAGCCGCCGGACGGTAAATATCCGCCGCAATCATGAGCGGACGAGCATTTTCTTCTTTCTTGAGCTTATTAGCAAGCTTTCCAGCAAAGGTAGTCTTACCAGCCCCTTGCAGACCAACCATCATGATAATAGTTGGAATTTTTGGTGACTTGATAATCTCAGCAGTATCAGAACCCAAGATAGTTGTCAGCTCTTCGTCAACAATCTTGATAATCTGTTGCGCTGGATTGAGGGTATCAATAACCTCATGGCCGACAGCCCTCTCACGGACTTTCTTGATAAAGTCTTTGACAACTGGCAGGGCAACATCGGCTTCTAAGAGAGCCAGACGAATCTCTTTGGTTGCTTCCTGAACATCACTCTCTGAGATTTTTCCTTTTCTGCGCAGATTTTTAAAGACGTTCTGCAAACGTTCCGTTAAACTTTCAAATGCCATTTTTTATTTCTCCTAGTTTCTATTTCAATCAATTCAGTGGAAATTTTCCAAAACGTGTTAAACAAGCGTATTCTTCAGCAGAGACTTCTTTCATAATCTCATTTGGGTAGCCCCAGCAGCTGAAGCCTTCTTGCATTGCTTTAGAAAGATCGTCAGGGGAGATGATTTGTACCCTGGCAGGAAAAGATTCTTCCAACTCTAACAACCAGCAAGACATTCCCTTGTAGATAACTTGTTTAGCCATATGGTCACTCCCTATTATCAATACCAGACAGAATCCCGATCTGCTCCTGCAGATAGCTGTCGTCAGGGTATTTCTCTGTAATCTGGTCAAATATCTGACTTCTGACAATGTAGTCCGAGTACATGTGCAGCTTTTTCTCATAGTCTTCCAGAATCTTCTCTGTCCGTTTGATATTATCATAAACGGCCTGACGGCTAACACCAAACTCCTCGGCAATCTCTGCCAGACTGTAATCATCTGCATAGTAGAGTTCAATATAGTTCATCTGCTTGTCAGTCAAAAGCGCCGCATAAAACTCAAAAAGAGCATTCATTCGGTTTGTTTTTTCAATTTCCATAAGAAACATTATACCAGAAAAGCATGATAAACTCTAGTCTGACAAGGGAAATAAACACTCGAAATATGAGATTGCAAAAGGTCAATCAGCTTTTTCTGCCGAGTAAAAGACAAGTTAAAAACCCTTGGTGATAACCAAGAGTTTTGTAATAATTAATTGTTTTCCAAATAAAATTCAAAACGATCGCCAACATACTGACTTTTTACATATTCAAAAGCTGTGCCGTCGTCAAAGTAAGAAATCTGAGTCAGTCCTAAGATGGCATGGCCGCGAGGAATATCGAGGTAATTGGCGATTTTTTCCTTAGCCAGCCGAGCATAAATAGTCTGCTGGGACTTGCCGATCTTATAGCCATGTTCCTGCAAGGTCTGGAAGAAATGACTGGTCACCTCTTCTTTTTTGAAATTCTTAATGAACTTCTCTGGAATTGAAGCCACCTCGTAAACCACTGGCAAATCGTCAGCGTATCGAACCCGCTCCATCCGAATGACATTTTCCGTCTTGTGGATGCCTAGCTTTTCCACTTCCTGCTCGCTGGGCAGGGTACGTCGATAAGAAATGAGCTGGCTAGATGGCGTTTTGCCTTGTGCCTTCATGATTTCCGTGAAGCTGGTTGTGCCGCGCATTTTCTCCTGAACGCGTGTGCTGGCTACGAAGGTACCACTCCCGACTCGACGCTCCAGCACTCCCTCCTCAACCAAGAGCGTGATGGCCTGACGCAGGGTCATACGGCTGACCTTAAAGGTTTCGGCTAGATCTCGCTCGCTGGGCAGGCGCTCCCCAATCTCCCAAACGGCATCGTCAATATCTTTCTTAATCTGATCATGAATTTTAATATATGCGGGTAACATGTCGGCTCTTCTTTCTTATTTGGTACCTTCCTTTATTTTAGTACCAAATACTTCAAATGTCAAACTAAATGATAAGTATTAGCTCTCAAGTGCTTGCTTTTATCACGATTCTAGCTGTTAAGCCAAATAAAGACTCATATTCGTTTTTTCATCACTCTTACTCCTTATTGCCTTGGAAAAATTCCTTTTTTGTGATAAAATGAGGGGAAAAGATTACTTCTTTTAAGAAAGGGAACAGATGACAACTAGAACTGAATTGCAAGATGTCGAAAAGATCATCGTGCTTGATTACGGAAGCCAGTACAACCAGCTGATTTCACGCCGCATTCGTGAAATCGGTGTTTTTTCTGAGCTCAAGAGCCACAAGATTACTGCTGACGAAGTCCGTGCTATCCAGCCTGTCGGGATTATCCTTTCCGGCGGTCCAAATTCTGTATATGAAGACGGCTCCTTTGATATTGACCCAGAAATTTTCGAGTTGGGCATCCCGATTTTGGGGATCTGCTATGGTATGCAGCTTTTAACTCACAAGCTGGGCGGCAAGGTTGTCCCTGCTGATCATGCTGGAAATCGAGAATATGGGCAGTCAACTCTGTCACATACTGCTAACTCCAGTCTTTTTAACGGAACACCTGAAAGCCAGCTAGTTCTTATGAGCCATGGAGATGCAGTAACAGAAATTCCTGCAGACTTTGTTCGTACTGGTACTTCTGCTGACTGTCCTTTTGCAGCTATTGAAAATCCAGCTAAGAAAATCTACGGCATTCAGTTCCACCCTGAGGTTCGTCATTCAGAGTTTGGTTATGATATCCTGCGCAACTTTGCTCTTGATATTTGTGGAGCTAAAGGCGACTGGTCTATGGATAACTTCATTGACATGGAAATTCAAAAAATCCGCCAAACCGTTGGTGACAAGAAGGTGCTGTTGGGACTTTCTGGTGGTGTAGACTCTTCTGTCGTCGGTGTTCTCTTGCAGAAAGCGATCGGCGATCAACTAATCTGTATCTTTGTGGATCATGGCCTTTTGCGTAAAGGCGAAGCTGATCAGGTCATGGATATGCTTGGCGGCAAATTTGGTTTGAATATCGTCAAGGCTGACGCAGCTAAACGTTTCCTTGATAAATTAGCCGGTGTCTCAGATCCAGAACAAAAACGTAAAATCATCGGAAACGAGTTTGTTTATGTCTTTGACGACGAAGCCAGCAAACTAAAAGATGTGAAATTCTTAGCTCAAGGAACGCTCTATACAGACGTTATCGAATCTGGTACCGATACTGCTCAGACTATCAAGTCTCACCATAACGTTGGTGGTCTTCCGGAAGACATGCAGTTTGAGCTGATTGAGCCGTTGAACACACTTTATAAGGACGAAGTGCGTGCCTTGGGTACCGAGCTTGGTATGCCTGATGAAATTGTCTGGCGCCAGCCATTCCCAGGCCCAGGGCTTGCTATTCGTGTCATGGGAGAAATCACAGAGGAAAAATTGGAAACTGTCCGCGAATCTGATGCCATTCTCCGCGAAGAAATCGCCAAAGCTGGTCTTGACCGCGACATCTGGCAATACTTTACTGTTAATACAGGTGTCCGTTCTGTTGGTGTCATGGGTGACGGCCGGACTTACGACTACACAATTGCAATTCGCGCTATCACTTCTATAGACGGCATGACAGCTGACTTTGCCAAGATCCCTTGGGATATTCTGCAAAAAATCTCTGTTCGTATCGTTAATGAAGTAGACCATGTCAACCGTATCGTCTATGACATCACCAGCAAACCACCTGCAACTGTAGAGTGGGAGTAACAAACAAATCTTATTTTAAATGATAACTGTAGAAACAAACAAGGCTAGAACTAAAATGTCCCAGCCTTGTTTTACATAGTCTTGGAATTAACCGCCAAACAATCCTTTAAAGAAGTTGACAATGGCATTCCAGATATTAGAAAAGAAATTACCACCTTCTTGAAGGAGTCCGTTTGCATCAAAGTTGAGGTTAATATTGTTAAAGGTATCCCCTGCCTTTGAAACAATGCTGTCTTTCAAGTCACTAAGTGTCTTTGTAAAGTCAGAATCTGTAATGACTCCGCTGTTTGAAAGATTAACAGCGAAATTCACGATGAGGTTGATTTGGTCACTGGTCACCGACTGAGTCAGACCGTAGTTTTTCAAGGTTTCTTCAACAATCTTACGGACATCATCTGCTGTCAGATTGCTGTTGTTCTTCTTAGCATTGGCGATAGCCGCTTTGATATCAGCCAGAGCCACGTTGAGCTTGTCTGCGTCATAGCCTTCCTTACCTATGTTTTCAGCATTGATACCAGAAAGGGCAGCTAGTTCTTCTTGAGCTAGGTTTTTATTCTCTTGAGGAATGGTCGCGCCATTATCTTCCAGAGAGTAGTAAATCCCTGCCAAGGCACTCTCACCTGTTACCGGAATTGGTGCCGCAACGGTAATCTGCGCGTGCTGAACACCTAGAGTAACAGCCGCGTTGCGATACATATCTTCAGTAACCTTGGTGATGTTTTGCGGAGTGACAATTTTGACCTCTAATGGCTTATTGCCGCCTAACTTCTGGATTTTTACAGAAGAATAAAGCTGCAGGCTAGGGTCGTTAGCAACATCCATGATTTTAGAGTAGACTTCTGGTGTCATGGTCTTAAGTGGCTTGCTGTCGCTGGATGAATTGTAGCCCAACATCTGCAAGGTCTGCTGTTTTTGGCTCTCATCTAAGGAGTAACCTAGAACATACTCAGGCTGCACGTAAGTCTCATCAATGACTTTCTGAACATTTGAATCGGCAGCTGCGGTCGATACAGTAAATAGAGTAGCCAGCAAGGCTCCTGCTGTCATTAAAGTTTTTTTGAATTTCATTTTTTTTCCTCTTTTCCTCCCGCCATAGTTTCCCAAATTCTATAGCTTAGCTGTTTTATACAGTAAACTTTCTATCTGACTGCCTCTAATTTCTGTTTCTTGAGCTTGTGATTTTCGCTCCTTTTGATGTTTAGAGTGCTTCAGTTAAGTTGCTGCAATGATGGAGTTATTATTATCTCATCCATTGAGGGCTTGAGATAATAGATACATTTTACAACATTTCTCAAAGAAGTTCAAAGAAAAAACAGTCACTGGATTTGCTTGCCAGTAACTGCTCTTTCCTACTTTTTCCAAAGGAAGTCAATCAGTAATTCGTCTACTTCTGGATTCTCATGCAATTGGCTGTGCTGAGCCAACTGACCTGTGATTTTCTTTTCCTGGTAAGATTTGGCATTTTCAACCATGAGATATTTGAGGCTGCGAGAAGAAATATTGAGGACAGAACCGTCGGATTCATTTTTAAAATCACCGTAAATGTTCAGAACATCTACTTGCTCTTGCGGATAGATTTCTCGTAATCCCAGTAGTTTTTGATAAGTCTGGCTCATAGCACTAGGCTGGCCAGTTTGGTCGTCTAGAATTGTCAAATCTTCAGGCAAGTCCCTTCCTTGCAGACCATTAACATGGTTGGCAATATTGACCTGCTTTTGCAGCTCGGGCAGCTTTTCATCCTGACCGTTCTCCAACATATAAAAGAGGATGGACATATTCCCCATCGAATGGCCTACTAGATTCATCTTATCAAAGCCATAAGTTTCTTTTAGCTTGCGAATCACGGCTGTTGCATATTTGCCATCTTGAGCGTAGTCGGCATTGCGGTTATCTTCATAGTTTACCTTAATAATGGGATTGATAGCACCTTTCTGTATCTCGCCTAATAAGCTTACTTGACCGTTCTTACTGACATTTGCTGTGATAATTGTCTGAGTGACTCCAGCTTTTTTGGCTGCCTCTGTCATATGATTTTCAGCATTAGAACTGGATCCAAAACCGTGGAAAAACAAGGTCGGCGTTGTTGACTGCACATATTGTTTTGTATTGAGGCTAGTGGCTTCTTTATGGTTGTAAAAAGCTGTTAGACCGGCAATTGTCACTGAAACCAGAATGAGGAGCTTAAAACCAAGTTTCTTGTTCATATTTCATTCCTTTTATTGATAGATGTACAAAATTATATCATGTATCCATCGTGGTTACAAATTTCTGGATTATTACTTCACCATCAAAAAAGAGGCTGGGACAAAAGTCCTAGCCTCTCAATTGTCTTTGTATTGTCGAGCAAGACGCAGTGGTTGAGTGGGCTCTACTACGCTGATTTCATCAGCTTTTACAGCCCTACTCAACTGTGCGGAGGTGGGACGACGAAATCGAATTCTAACGAATTACCGATTTCTGTCCCACTCTCTAAAACCATTTTAAGAGGCGCATGATGTGCATGTTCATCTTGACCTGACGGGAATAATAATAATTACCGCCGTTGATATAGAGCTCTGGACCGTGGAAAATTGAAATCAGGTTATAGTAGCCGTAGGTCTTGCCAGTTACATTTCCTAAGCTTGGCGCTACTACATCTTTTGAATATTTCTTAGCCAGCTCCAGCGTATTTTCGCCACCGTTTTTAGCGACGTAGTCGATATAGGCCTGACCGAAATTATAGGCTTGTACTGCTGTCCAAACATCGACCTTTTTTTCACTGGCTAACTCTAGGTTATCAGATAAGGCCTGAACTCCCTGGCGAATGCTTTCTTTATTGTCCGTGATAGCATTGGTCTGACCAGTCGCGCTTTCACTGGACTGCATGACATCAGTGTCTTTTCCCTTGGTCTCTGTATAAATCATGGCCAGTACCAATTCTTCATTGGCCGCTGTGTCCTGCTCGTCCAGCACTTCTCTGACCAAAGTCTGATACTTCATGACCTGCTTGACATCATGATGAACCTGATAAATCTTGTAGCCGGCAAAGAGCACGAAAAGGACTAAAATCAGTCTTCTTAGAAATTTAAACATTATTTATTTTGGATATCCTCGATGTTCTTAATCAAAATAGAATAGGTCCCGTTGTCGTTCTGGATAAATTCTACCGACTCTGCGTCCTGATATATATTATTGGGAACGATGAGCTCAATTCCATTTGAAAGGGAGAGTTTCTGATTTTCGAACTTTTTCTTCTGGCGGCTGCTGTCAATCTCATCAAACTTGACTGGCTCAGGAATAGCTTCCTTGACTTGGTCAATAAAGGTAAGTCGGGCAGTCAGATTGCTGTCAAAAAGATCATCAGCCAACTTTTCAGGCGACAGTTCGTCATTTTCTTCCAGATTTTTGAAAATACTGGATTTGACCTTGGACTGGAACTGAAAATCGTCTTTGTTAAAACTTTCAGCAACCTTCTGAGCAGTCTTCTCAAGTGCTTTGATTGATTTCTTAGCTGAGATTGTCGGATTGACCTGCAAGAGATTATCTGACATATAATTGAGAAAGGCACCGTTATACTTGATGCGCTTTTCAATCAGATGGTACTTGCGAGACTTGAGATTGATGACCAAAGCCTCGTCCGCACCAGTACCAAAGCCAGGCAGATTGTTCTGCGTCAGCTTGATAGGATTGTCCACCTCACCACCCAAGTGGGTCAGGGTTTCCCGCAGAGCAATCCGCAGAAAAGCGAAGTGCTCCACACCTTCTTTGTCAAACTGGACAAAAATCAGATCGTTGGTTTTCTGGTTTTCACTGACAGAAAACTCCTCCTGCCAGAGCTTAGCCACTGTCACTGATGTTTCCAGTAAGTCGTCTGAAAGCTGGGCTAAAAAGACGTTTTCAGGATCGAAAACACCTGTTTTAGCATCGTCAGAATATACCCGCTCAATCTTCTTGCGCAGATATTCTTCAATCTTGGGAGTAATGTTGAGAAATTTATCCGCTAGCAGCAGTTCGGTATCAGCTGGGCTGAATTGATGAATAATCGCTTTTTTTACGTAAATATCCATCTTAGTTCAAGCCCTCATAGAGTGGAAAAGCGTCCGTCAATTCGCGAACTTCTGCCCGCACCTGATTTAGCACCGCTTCGTTTTCAGCGTTTTCCAGAGCCTTGATAATAAGCTCTGCTACCTTGATACTTTCTGTTACACCAAAGCCTCGAGCTGCAATAGCTGCTGTGCCGATACGAATGCCGCTAGTCTTAAATGGTGACAAAGTCTCGTAAGGGATGGAGTTTTTATTGAGGGTAATATTAACCTCATCCAAGAGATTTTGCGCTACTTTCCCATTTTCTACAACCTTAGTAACATCAACCAAGAAAAGGTGATTTTCAGTTCCGTCAGAAATCACACGGAACTTGTCATGCTGACGGAAGACTTGGGCCATAGCTTGAGCATTGTCCAAAATTTGCTGAGCATAAACCTTGAAAGCTGGGTCAAGCACTTCTTTAAACGCAACTGCTTTGGCTGCAATGACATGCTCCAATGGTCCACCCTGAATGCCCGGGAAGATAGCTGAGTTGATTTTCTTAGCTAATTCTTCATCATTTGTCAAAATTAAACCACCGCGAGGTCCACGCAAGGTCTTGTGGGTTGTCGTGGTTGTGATATCTGCATAAGGCACAGGACTTGGATGGAGACCAGCAGCAACCAAACCAGCGATGTGAGCCATGTCAACCATAAGCTTGGCACCTACAGCGTCAGCGATTTCACGGAATTTTGAAAAGTCGATGATATGAGAATAGGCTGAAGCCCCCGCCACAATCAACTTAGGCTGAACCTCTTTGGCTTGCTGGAGGATAGCATCAAAGTCCAACAATTCTGTTTCTGGATCAACACTATAGGATACAAAATTATAGGTTTGACCAGAGAAGCTGACTGACGCACCGTGAGTCAAGTGGCCGCCAGCAGACAAATCCATACCCATAACAGTATCACCTGGCTCAATCAAAGCCATATAAGCCGCACAATTTGCCTGGCTGCCTGAGTGAGGCTGCACATTAGCAAACTTGGCACCAAAAATTTCCTTGGCGCGTTCAATTGCCAGACTCTCAATTACATCCACTACATCCGTCCCACCATAGTAACGGCGACCTGGATAACCTTCGGCATACTTATTGGTTAAAATAGAACCTTGAGTAGCCATGACAGCTTT
The DNA here is from genome assembly GCA_963536045.1 of uncultured Streptococcus sp. Taxonomy (GTDB): domain Bacteria; phylum Bacillota; class Bacilli; order Lactobacillales; family Streptococcaceae; genus Streptococcus. Next base: position 55,896 of record CAUSZI010000003.1, on the reverse strand, counting down.
AGAAACAACATTTTCTGAAGCAATCAGCTCAATATTATGCTGCTGACGTTCTTCTTCTTTAGCAACTGCTTCCCAAATCTCTGGGTCAAATGCTTTGTAGTCTTCTTGGTCAAAAATCATAAGGTGTCTCCCTTCTTTTGCGAAAATAGGACCTTAGGTCCTAAAAGTTAAAATTTTATACCATTTACTTGATTAATAATATCCTCGCGAGTGATTGCCCCTTGGCGTAAAATAAGAGCCTTTTCTCCAGACAAGTCTAGAATGGTTGAATCCTGACCTGTCAAAGCAGCATCCTCTTCTACTCCCGAGACTTGCTCTTGGAAATCCATCACAATCTGTTGAAAAGAAGTTCCACTAACTTTTCCAGAAAGATTGGCGGATGGACCAATCAAGGGACCGTACTTGCGAATCAAGTCCAGGGTAACTGGATGATTAGGAATCCGAAACCCCACGGTTTCCATACCTGAGTTTATCCAGGCAGGCACTCGGTCATTGGCTTGGAGGATAACAGTCAGTGGCCCAGGCAGAAAGGCTTGATAGAGTTGTTCCAGATAGCAGGGCTGGTTCTTGGAAAAGGCATAAATCTCTTCTAAGCTAGCCACATTAAGATTGAGAGCCTTGTCGCGAGGTCTTTGTTTTAATTCGTAGACTCGCTCAACCGCCTCTTCATTCAAAGCCTGAGCAAAGAGGCCATAAACAGTTTCTGTCGGCAGGACAACTGCTCCGCCTGTTGCCAGAGTCTTTTCTATCTTATCCATTGTCAACCGCCACCATTCTATCTTTGTCAAATTGATCTTTCAAGACTCGGATTCGTTTTTGAGGGAAGGACTTTTTTAGCAACTCCGCGACACCTTCTCCTTGCTTGTAACCAATTTCCAGATAGATTTTTCCTTTTTCTGTCAGATAACCCCCTGCCTGCTCTGCTATTTTCCGATAGACGGCATAGCCATCTTCCTCAGCAAAGAGGGCTATGTGAGGCTCTGAGTTCAGAACGTTAAGTCCAACTTCGTCCTTATCCGCTTCTGAAATATAGGGCGGGTTAGAGACGATGATGTCAAAGCTCCCACTGATTGCTTCAAAGCAGTCAGATTGAACAAAAGTTGGATTGAGTCCGCAATTTTGAGCATTTTCAGCAGCCAAGGAAAGAGCGTCTTTCGAAAGATCTGAAGCAGTAATCTGCCAGTCTGGACGGCTATTTGCCAATGCAAGAGCAATGGCGCCGCTACCCGTTCCGATATCCAAGACAGATAGAGAACTTTCGGGATTTTCTGACAAGATCAGCTCCACTAGCTCCTCCGTCTCAGGCCTTGGAATCAGAACCCGCTCGTCCACCTTGAGAGTCAAACCGTGAAAGTCACTGCTGCCAATGATATACTGAGCCGGCTTGTGAGCAAGCAGCTGCTCTTGAATTACTTTTAGCTGGTCACGTTCTTTCTGGCTGACTTCTGTCCGAAGTTTGAAAACAAAGTCGGTAAAGGAGAGCTCATTGAGAGCCCGATAAACGAAAGACAGGCTTTCTGCTTCTTCTCCCGCTGCTACTAGCTCTTGCTCTAGCTCAGCTAAATATTGAGCCAGTGTCATTATTTATTCAGCTCTTCTAGTTTTTGCGTTTGGTCATAGAGAACCAGAGCGTCAACGACTTCATCCAGTTTGCCAGCTAAAATCGTGTCTAGCTTTTGCAAGGTCAATCCAATACGATGGTCTGTCACTCGATTTTGCGGGAAATTATAGGTACGAATCCGCTCTGAGCGATCGCCTGTACCAATCGTGGACTTGCGCTCTGCATCTTGCTCATCTTGAGCAATTTGAGCAAAGTGGTCTGCTACACGAGCCCGGATGATTTTCATAGCCTTATCCCGGTTCTTCTGCTGGGTCCGCTCTTCCTGCATTTCGACCTTGATATTGGTTGGCAGATGGACGATACGAACTGCTGTCGCAACCTTATTGACGTTCTGTCCACCAGCACCTGAGGCGTGGTAGATGTCTACCCGCAGGTCTTTAGGATCAATGTCGTATTCTACTTCTTCGATTTCTGGCATGACTAGAACTGTCGCCGTCGAGGTGTGAACGCGGCCTTGGCTTTCAGTTACAGGAACCCGCTGTACGCGATGAGCGCCAGATTCATACTTAAGTTTTGAATAGACGGACTGACCAGAGACCATAGCAACCACTTCCTTGATTCCACCTACACCATTGTAAGAAGCTTCCATAACTTCGAAGCGCCAGCCTTGGCTTTCAGCATATTTTTGATACATCTGCAAGAGATCTCCTGCAAACAACTGCGCTTCGTCTCCTCCTGCAGCACCACGGATTTCAAGGATAATATTCTTATCATCATTTGGATCTTTCGGTAAAAGGAGGATTTTTAGTTTTTCCTCGTATTCTTCTTTTTCAGCCTTGGCATCCTTGAGCTCCTGCTTGGCCATTTCCTCCAAGTCGGCATCACCAGAGGCGTCTTTTATCATTTCTTCAGCGTCTGTGATGTTTTGCAGGACTTTCTTATACTCTCGATAAGCCGTCACTGTATCGCGGGTGCTGGCTTCTTCCTTAGAAAGCTCCATAAATCGCTTGGTATCGCTAACTACATCAGGGTCACTTAGGAGTTCACCAAGCTCTTCGTAGCGATCTTCAACTGCTTGTAACTGTTCGTAGATGTTCATAGATTTTTCATCATCTCCTTTGATTCTGTCATTGAATTATTTAATATCGGGGTTAAAATAGTGCCTGCGGCAGACTGAGATATAGGTCTCATGACCACCAATTTTAATCTGCTCTCCGTCGTAAACCGGCTTTCCGTTATCAGTCCGTAAAACCATGGTGGCTTTACGAGAACAATATTGGCAAATGGTTTTAATCTCCTCAATCTTGTCAGCCAAGAGTAAGAGGTGCTTGGAGCCTTCAAAAAGTTCATTGCGAAAGTCATTTTTCAGACCAAAAGCCATCACCGGAACATCCAGCTCATCCACCACTCTAGCTAAATCATAGACATGATGGCGTTTCAAGAACTGAGCTTCATCGATTAAAACACAATAAGGTTTTTCAGGCAGCTGCTGGATATAGCCAAAAATATCTGTCTGGTCTTCAATAGCTATTGCATTCCGCTTCATGCCGATGCGACTGGAAACAACCCCAAAGCCGTCTCTTGTATCGATAGCCGAGGTCATGATGACGACGCTCTTGCCTTGTTCTTCATAATTGTGGGCCACTTTTAAAATTTCAATGGTCTTGCCCGAATTCATCGTGCCATATTTGTAGTATAACTGAGCCATAATTTAAATCTTTGCTAATTCACTATCTCCATTTTTACTTCATATTATTTTACCATAATTCACTACTCTTTAAAACCTCATTTGTGATAAAATAATGATAAAGAAATAAAGGAGGCAGAAAATATGCCATTTGTTAGAATTGATTTATTTGAAGGTCGTACTCTGGAGCAGAAAAAAGCTCTTGCCAAGGAAGTAACTGAAGCCGTTGTCAGAAATACAGGCGCACCTCAGTCTGCTGTCCATGTCATTATTAACGACATGCCAGAAGGAACTTACTTCCCACAAGGTCAAATGCGAGAAAAATAAAAAAGAAAAGCCGGCAGCGTATAGGGATATAAACTGCTGGCTTTTTTTCTATGAATAGCTTCTACTGTTTTCTCTTTTGTTCTCAAATTCTTTAATTAATTTTTGATACCAATAAAAACTATCTTTTCGAATCCGCTCTAGACTACCCCCTTCTTCCTCATCACGGTCTACATAAACAAATCCATAGCGCTTGCCATAACCATTTAGCCATGAAAGTAGATCTGTGAAAGACCACGTACAATAGCCGATGACTTGGCAACCATCTTCTATGGCATTTTGTACAGCTGTAATATGATTATCGAGGTATTCAATCCGATATGGGTCGTGGATCTTTCTATCTTCTGTTAAGGCGTCATACTCTCCTAGCCCATTTTCAGTTATCATAATTGGAATATCATATCTACTGGTAATCCGCCGCAAAGCAATTCGTAAACCAATTGGATCTATTTCCCACTCCCAGCTAGTACGCTCTAAGTGTTCATTTGGCACATGCTTAAATTGATCCGGCTCACCAGCTTCAGCATTCGGTACATTAGCAGCAAAAGTATGAGATTGGTAATAGTTGACGCCAACGAAATCTGGACGACCAGCTTTTAAAATCTCTAAATCCCCTTCTCGAATATCTAATTCTATACCGAATTGATTTTTCAGATAAGCTAAGGCAGTCTTTGGATAACGTCCCAATAGATAAGCATCCATCCAGTACCAAACATTAACATCCAAGGATTTCTCCATAGCTAGAACATTCTCTGGTCGATTATCCAGAGCATAGAGGACAGGAAAGGCGAAGCTTGGACCGATTTGACCTTTTATTTTTAAATCATGGAATCGTTTGATAATCGTCGCATTAGCCAAGTTGACAATGTGATTGACTTGATGCATCCGCTTGATGTCTTTAATTCCTGGTGGGAAATAGCCATCTCTGTAGCCGAGTCCAACAAAGACATTTTGCTCATTGAGTCCAATCCAATATTTCACTCGATCTCCAAAGTTTTTGAAGAGAATCTCTGCATAATACAGGAAATCGTCGATTATCTTTCTGGATTCCCAACCGCCGTACTCATCTTGCAGTACTTGAGGCAAATCCCAGTGATAGATTGTAATAATGGGTTCAATATTATATTTGAGAAGCTCATCAATCAAATTTGAATAAAATTCAATCCCTTTCTGATTGACCTCTCCTCGTCCCTCGGGCAAAATACGGGTCCATGCAATAGAAAATCGATAAGCTTTCAGACCCATTTCGGCCATCAGTTTAACATCTTCTTTATAGCTATGATAATGATCCACTGCCACATCGCCTGTAGTGTTTTTAAAGGTCCTATTAGGCTGGCGGACAAAGGTGTCCCAGATAGACAGACTCTTACCATCTTCATCCCAAGCTCCTTCAACTTGATAGGCTGCTGAAGCCGATCCCCAGAGAAAGTCTCTGGAAAATTTTGTCACATCAATCAAGCTGCTGCACCTCCTTTAGCTTCTAGAGCTTCCATTTCAGCTTCTTGCTTAACCAATTGCTCTTCGTATTTTTTGAAGAATGGATAGTAGATTAACATAGCTGGTAAAATCAAGATATAGTCCCAAACAAAGTTTTGCCAACGAAGGGTGGTCAGATAGTTACTAAAGCCCATTGGCAACTGAGCGCTGACAACAATCCAAGCTGGAATGATAAAGCCTGTTTTGTAAGCAAAATAAGTCAAAATCATCATAATAGGCACATTGAGTACATAAGGGATACAAAGAATTGGGTTGAACATAATTGGCATACCAAATGTTACTGGCTCGTTGATACCAAACCACCCAGGAATGAGTGAAATCTTTGATACGGCACTAATTTGTTTGGATTTTGAACGTAAGCCCATCAAGACCAGGGCCCATGTATTTCCTGTACCACCAACCAAGGCCATGGAAGTGTAGAGTAAGACTGGGAAGAATTGCATTGGCTGACCGTTCGCATGAAGAGCAGCATTGGTTGTTGCCGCTTGAATCCCAAGCGGAGAAATGATTGGAATAATGATGAGGGTACCATGAATACCGAAGCACCAAAGAATCAGCGCTAACATACAAAGCATCACAATACCTGGAACAGATGATACAGCGCCAAGCGGTGCACGCAAGAGAGCCATAAAACCAGACGGAACATTATAAGCTCCTGCTGTCAATGCTCCAATTCCAACATTCAGCAAGAGGAAGAGAGTGATGGAGAAGAATACCGGCAGAATAGAGCCGAAACTATCTTGCAGGAACTGCGGCACAACATCTGGCATCTTTATTTTAATATCTTTTTCATAACAGAATTTTTCAATCTGTACAACGACAAAGACAATAAAGAAGCTGATAAACATACCTTGTGAGCCGAGATAGTCTAATTGCAGACCGGAGAATTCTTCAGTATCAACAAAAGCTCCTGCCACAAGCATGAAAGTAACTGCTGTATCAACAGCTGCCATAATAGGGGATTTCAATTTCAAATTCTTAGCATAATGATAAGCAAAGAAGATAGCAACCCAGATAGAAATAAAATCCATTGAATAACGGAAAGGCAAGGTCAATGTATTATACACTGCATCCCCTGTTTTGAACCAACCTAGAGCTGTTTCATTTCCAATCGCAGCTAAAACTTGAAATAAGGACCCCACGGTAATCAATCCCAAGAGAGAGCCCAATCCAGCTTGTAAAGACTGTATAAACACATTGTTGGCCAGTTTATAACCAATTTCCTGAAGTTTGGTCATGAATTTACTGTTAAAGAATTTTTCCATCAGAAAAACCTCCTTAAGATATTGCTTTAATTAATTGAAAGATATTCTTACAATCTCCCATTGCATAATCCATAGCTGGGATGGTGGCAACAGGTTTTGAAACTGTCTCTTTGACAGAATCAAGTTTATAAGAAACCTGAGGCCCTAATAAAATTACGTCATAGTCCTGAGCATAATCTTGATAGTCCATCAATCCAACCGCTTTGATATCGAGGTCAATACCTTGTTCACTTGCATATTGCTCCATTTTTTTCATCAGGATGCTCGTGGACATTCCGGCTGCACATATTAATAAGATTTTCATTGTCTTTCTCCTTCTCGATTGGAATACAGCTCAATCATCTCAGTGATAAGGTCAATGGCCAAGAGACTCGTCATAAAATGATCTTGTGCATGAACAAGCAGTATACTCAACTGATGACCGTTTCCTTGTGCTTCTTCCTGCAATAAATCTGTTTGGGAATGATGGGCCTTTAAAATTACACTATTTGCCTCATCCATTAATTCCTTAGCTGCATCAAATTCTGCTAGTTTTGCTTTTTTAAGTGCTTCAAAAGCTAAGGATCGGGCTGCACCAGAATTGGCAATTAAGGACATGGCAATAATCTCCGCTGAACTATTCCATTCTTCCATACAAACTCCTCCTTTCAATTTGACTTCTTACCCAAAGTTTACTATAGCTCTATTCTACTGTCAAAAGCGTTTATATTGTCTTAATATACAGTTTTCTAGCTTAGTGTATCCATTTTCAAATGCCATTCATACTCAATTTATTATAAAAAATTTAAAGCAACAGTTTCTTGCGTGCTTTACCTCTGCTACTCTGCTATTTTTAAATAGTTCCTTTAATATATTTTAGAACCTATCGTAAAATTAGTGTATAAAAATTAATCGTTTTTTATGATAATGTATAACACAAAGCTAAAGAGTATAAAAATTCATTAAAATCCGTCTCTTTTTCCTCAGGGGGTTACTTTCCGCAAGGGCTTATTATATACTTAATTTATGAAGATTATTAGAGAACTCCAAGTCACTTCAGATGAATTTTATGACTTCTTGGAAAGCGAGTTTCTGAATCAAATCAATCAAACTGACAATCAAACAAAAAAGATAGATAGGTTAAAGAAAGGACTTCGTTACTCAAAATTGTCAGACAATGTCTATACCAAGACTGATTATGAGATTCTGGACTATCGTCGCCATGAAACCTACGTCATTCAAATCTCGTCCCACAGTGAAAAAACGATTACTTCCTACAAGACCAAGCCTTGCTCAAAAGGGCTTGAGGTTACACTAAAACAAGAACAAAATAAATTGACAAAAAATTCAAAAAGCAAGCTCATCAAGTGGATGGGAGAGCTTCTCTACTTTGGCCGCCTTTCGGAAAATCTTTATAAGATTCAAGGAGAAATTGAGAAGGCTAGAAAAGTAAAAACTCAGTAAAAAGCAAATCCGATCCATACCTTCTTTTCTGCGCCCAGATTTTTTATGACTCGCAGATATCCAGATAGTTCAAGGAGTAGATTATGAAACAAGGCATCACACCTCAATATTGGAAACAAGAAAACAACGGTCGCTATTTCACTAAAGAAACTCAAATATTCAGCCCTCTGCCTATTTTGACTGATACCTTACGGGCTCATCCAATAGCAAGAAATCATAGACAGCTGGCTTTCCCTGCCATTCATTTCATAGAAGGGATTTCCCGAGAAGTCGGACAAGAGGTCATGCAGTCCTTTTCACTTCGCTATCCATCCAATCCTGAAGCGCACATCGTAAAGATTACTGAAGACGGTATTTTCGTTTATGCCTTGTCCCAACGCGGCTTATTTTATGGGGCAATTTCGATTATCCAAATGTTGCAGGATGGCTACTTGCCTTATGGCTTAGCCTACGATGAACCCGTCTGTTCTGAGCGTGGCCTCAAGGTATTTTTACCGTCTCGTAAGAATATGGATTTCTTCAAGCAATTTGTGGATATGCTTGCTTTCTTCAAGTACAATACCCTCATGATTGAAATCGGCGGTGCTATGGAATATAAAAAACACCCTGAAATTAATCAAGAGTGGATCAAATATTGTGCTGATATGGCTGAATACTCTGGCAAGACCAAAGAAATCCAAGACTATACCTTCCCTTGGTACAAGAATGCCATTCACATGGAGAATGGTGACGGGGAGTTTCTAAGTCAAAATGATGTGAAAGATCTGGTCCTCTACTGCAAGGAACGATTTTTTGAGGTGATTCCTGAAGTTCCCTCTCTTGGCCACTGTGACTACCTGATGCTTGGCCACCCTGAAATCGCAGAAATCCCTGAGGATCCTTATCCGGACACTTACTGCCCATCAAATCCTGCCTCTTATGAACTCCTCTTTGATGTTCTGGATGAAATCATTGAGGTCTTTGAACCTGAAGTCATCAATATCGGGCATGATGAATACTATTCAATTGCCATGTGTGAGCGCTGCAAAGGGAAGGCTGGAGCTGATATCTTTGCAGAGGACATTATCAAGATTTATGACCACCTCAAGCAGAAAAATGTCCGAACCATGATTTGGGGAGACAAGTTACTGAAAAACGCTATCGTTCCTGATGCAGGGCCTTTTGGTGGAGCAGAAATCATCATGTACACTCCCCAGTTCAAAAAAGATACAGGCACAAAAGTTGGCATTATGCCGGCAACCTGGCAGGCTATTCACCAGATTCCCAAAGATGTCGAAATTCTCCATTGGCTCTGGAGTTTGGATGAAAAACTGGAAGATGAAGTTTTAGAAGAAGGCTTTAGCATCCGTTATGGTAATTTTGAAGGCTATCTCTTTCCGCATTGGGCTGAGCATTTGAAGAAGGGGAGCAAGGGAGCTATCATCTCCAACTGGAGCACTTTAAATGAGGTAATCCTGCAGAGAAATGTCATTTTCTTCGGCTTGGCCTATGCTTACGAGATGTTTTGGAATCATGGCTATCGTGATGAAGACTATGCGACTATCCGTGATAAAACCTTATCTTATCTCTTCCATTACCACTATCCCGACCTGCAGAACCACTCGCGCAGCCTTGAAAAACTAGCGCATCCCAGCTGGATTGAAATTGGCTATGCTACTGACTATTTTGTGGATTACCAATGGTTTGTGGACGGTGTCTTCCCTGAAATGAAAACCTATCAAATCGGCAATATCCGACTAACCTATGCTGATCAAACCGAGTTCACTGTTCCCATTATCTTTGGAGAAAACATTGGCAAAACAAGTGTTGACTGGGATCGGTCCACCAATATCAACCCTTTACCTGGTGAACCGATCTATAAAGTAGATGAGCAATTATTTGAAGTCTCTCTTAGCACCAAACCTTATCAAAAAGAGCAGCAAACTTTCTTCGCATTTCCTATTCAAAACCCTTATCCTGAAAAGAAATTGAAGAATGTAGAAGTTCAAGCAGAAGCTGACAAAGATTGTCAAATTTTTGTTGATCAAATTGCCTATTATCACTAAACTTAAGGCTTATTTCAAGCTATCAGGTAGAAAGAGCGAAATTTATGAGGAATCAGAATCATCCAATTCAAAAAAAGCAGAAACTTTCTAGATATCAGGTTACTAGACATACTGATTTCTTATCCTATTTGAAACGAAGGGAGGTGAGACAGTGAGTGAAAAGAAAACATTTATGAAACAATTTTTACGTCTCAGTCTACCGTTTTCTCTTCAATTTCTACTGGCTAGCGCTGTCAATCTAGCTGATGTTGTCATGATTGGACAGCTAGGGGAAAAACAAATCGCAGCTGCTGGTGCTGCCAACCAGATTTTCTTTCTCTTGACTATTGTACAGTTTGGTATCGGTAGCGGAGCTTCTGTCTTCATGGCCCAATACTGGGGAGCCCAGCGAATTGCTGATATGAGAAAAACCTTGGGATTAGTCTATATGCTGAGCGGGCTCATCTCCGCTTCCTTTACTTTAGTCGCTTTACTTTTTCCCAAGCAACTGATTGGTTTTTATATTCATGATACCGAAGCTATTCAGTTGGGCGCCCAGTACTTATCTATCGTCTCCTGGACCTACCTGATGACAGCTATCACAACCTCCTTGGCCACCATGTGTCGCTGTAGTAACGAAGTTTTCTTACCAACTCTTACAAGTCTCCTATCCATGGCGACCAATATCATTGGCAATGCCGTCCTTATTTTTGGGCTGATTGGATTTCCTAAACTTGGACTGGTTGGGGCTGCTATTGCTACCTTTATTGCTCGATTGCTGGAGCTTTGCTGGTTAGTATTTGGTGTCTATCGAACAAGGATGGCTGGAGCAGCTAGCATAGCTGAACTCTTTGCTTTCCACAAAGACTTCGTTTATCAATTTTTGAAAAAAACCTTGCCAGTCGTCTTCAATGAAGGAGCCTGGTCTCTTGGAACATCAATTGGCTTGGCCATTATCGGGCTATTAGGTACTGAAGTGGTGGCCTCTACCCAGATTGCTAGCGCCATTGCCCAAATTGGTTTTGTCTTTGTACGAGGTGCAGGGAATGCCGTAGCTGTTATGCTAGGCAATACTATCGGGGAGAATCAAGTAGAAAAAGCCTTACAAGATGCCAAGCGCTTCTTACTTCTACTACCTCTCATCGGGCTAATCGTCAGCATCTTACTCATCTGGGCCATGCCCTTAGCCCTGAAACTCTACAATTTAAGTAATCAGACAGAGCAGCTAACCATCCTGATGATTCAGTTAAATGCCCTGTTGTTTATCCCAAAAGCTTTTAGTGTTGTTTTAATCGTCGGGATTTTACGTAGTGGAGGCGATACCAACTATGCCTGCCTGCTAGATATTTTACCTGTCTGGCTCTTCAGCATTCCACTCGGCTATGTTCTGGTTAGTCTGCAGGCTCCCATTTGGCTAATTTTTCTTGTGATAAATGGCGAAGACATTCTCAAGCCAATCTGGGGCATCCCTCGTGTCTTCTCAGGAAAATGGCTTCATAATCTTGTGCAAGAGCACATGTAAAAAAGCATCTAAATCACAACATTACCACAGAAATCGGAAATGTATATCCCGACTAAAAAGGTAATGAGAGTTAGGTGCTTTTTATTGGTTTGCGACTCCAACTTACAATTTTATAATTTGCGCAGCATCTGAATTAAAACACTGACCTCTGCGTCATCTATAAGAATCTTAAAGTTTCGCTCCACTGTTCGGATGATTTTCCTAACATGCTTATAGTCGTCAGGGAATTTTTCGATAACACCAGCAATTTCTTTACTGCTCTTCTTCAGGCATTCTCCTGAAAGGGTTCGCTCCACTAGACACGCAATATGAACAAACAAACCTATTGTTTGCTCCTCTGTCAGCTGATAATAAAAATCAAATTCATCTAAAATAGCAGGAAGAATCTTTTTAATCTTAGCTAAGGAAGTATAGACAAATTGCTCTTCTAAAAATTGGTAAACTTTCTCATAATCGTAGCTATTGACAGAGGTCGGTAAAAACATCAATAACTTATCTAGGTGCTCCTTGGGCTGCTCAAAAACATCTTTAATGGAAATGAAAGGGATACCCATAATTTGGGGGTCGAAAGTTCCAACAAAAGCATGAACTTGATAGGTCTTTCTTAAGGCCATCACTTCCTCAATCAACATCTCCTTATTAGCAACTGACAACGCAATGACACGGTACCCCAACTTTGAATACTGATCAAGATAGTGCTTGAGCTGAAGAGAACCGCCTTCGCTGGTATAACAGAGTGTAATGATGATTTTTTCTTGGTCCCGATTTTTATAAAGCTGATTCATTTCCATATGAAAAGCGTGAAAGACACTGTCAATATCATTTTCTATCAAACAGCGCCGTGCAATCCCCATGCCAATCATAGTAATGGGAATTTCAAATTCTCTGATTTTAATCAGAGTTTCTTCTCGAATTTTATCCAGCATTTCCTTAATCGATCCCATATCATAGAGGACGATGACCCCTAAACCTTGGTCTAGCTTCTCAATTTGCTCTTTTAATTTACAATAGCTTTCCTCTAGAGATTCTTCTAATAGAATATCAAAGCCATACACTTGGCTATTTTTAGTCAGCATCTTGGTTGACTCAGCCAAGGACTTGGCAACCCCTTTACCATGCAGAACGTAGAGCAAGATAGGTCGTAGACTATCTTGTTTCTTTTCGGATTCAATAATAAACATGGTTAGGATGACGATTTCATCTATTGGAACAGCCAGTTGAAATCTTGTTTCTAGTTGCCTGGCAAATTTAGAACATTGTGCATACTCTATTGGATAATCCCGAATCACTTTCACAATAGCATCATTATCCAACTGCCGATTTAAAGACCCTTTCTGCTTAAGCATCGCATTGACATGAAGGCTGATGCCGTAATATGCCGTCGAATTAAGCTCTATATTGAGTTCTTTTTGAACAGATAGAACAAAGGCTTGTACCAACTGGATTACTTCAGCAGAAACAATCGTCTCAAGCTGATTAAGATTTTCCAACTCATCTTCTTTCTCGACAAAAGGTTTGTATTCAATATAGCTTTGAATATAGTTTCTCACTGCCTCAAAAACATCATCCTGCTCAATGCCTCTTTCTGATAACTGAGAATATTCTGATTTAATTTTGTTATATAAATCATCCGACTCTTGCTCTGGAAAATCCAGCAATCCCAACTCCTTATCATAAATCAGCACCTTACGTTTGCCAATCAATTCATCGATTTTAACTACATTATGACCACCTAAATGCCGAATTCCTTGATAAGGAATGGGCAAATCGTCATTACTAAGTGTTAAATCTTTTAGCTCCGACCTCAGACTTCTTACAAAAGCATTGGCACAAGCAGTTCGAACTGCATATTCTAATTCTTTTATATTGCTAATATTCGCTGATAGGATGAAGGAATGAATGACATCACGCGGTACTTGAATATCATGCGCAGAATTCTTTGATTCAATAGCTAAAAAGTAATTTAGCAACTCTAGCTTTTCACTAATCGGTCGATTCGGATAAGAAGGCAGCTGGATTACAACTGGAAGTTTATTGGATAAATGTTCAGATAGCTTAGCGCTACTTCCGATAATCACCAAACCTTTCTTCTGACGTCTCTTTTGTTCTCCTTCTCTGTGATTCAGCCAGGAAATCAATCTATTTTGATCCGCCGAAGATAGAACCTGTATGTTATCTATAAATAAAATTCCTTCTGCCACTTTCTCAAATACAGACTTCGTCCCCTCTGAGCCAAATAACAACTTCAGCAAATCATCCAGAACATCAATATAGTCTAAGCAGTTAATTTTTTCAAACAACTGAGGTTTACTAATCGCTTGATTTTGAATAGCAAACGCTATCATTTTATTAACGAAGTAAGTTCTACCAGCACCGACCTCGGATAAAATGAGAACTGGAAGGGCATAATTTGGGTATAGAATAGCTGCTTGTGCTAACTGGATGGCTGTTCGCAAACTGCCATTTTCACCTATAATGCTTGGAAAATCCAAAGGATTTTCTACAAATATCTCTTTTAACTTGTATTGAACTGGCCTTGTATTTCCTTTAACAAGCATCCCTTCTTTTACCAATTGATTCAAAATGGTACTCACATTTGAGCGTTGCATTCCTAAAGCAGCAGCAATCACTTTTGTTTCAAGGCCTTGCTTATTATTCTTTAGTAATTCTTGCTCTAGATATTCTAAGACTAATGTTTTGGCAACCTTCATATTCTACCTCACTGATATTTTTCTCCCATTATCGTCATTCAATTTATCTTATACTGCAGCTTGATTCACCTACTTAGAGCCTTAGAACTTACTCCCTATCATCCTGTCATTTCCTTATCTAAACATTATAAATTGAAGCAAGAGAATGATAGAATACATAAAAGCCAACTGTTAATGAGGGATATAAACAGCTGGCTTTTTTCTTTATCATCTAGGAATGAAATTCATTATTCATTCTTTTATCAGAAAACCAAGTCGTAAGGAGACTCCAATTTGTCCGCTAAACTGGCTAGAAACTCCGCTGCAGGCTGACCATCTACGACTTGATGGTCAAAAGTCAGGCTGAGCGGCAGGAATTTCTGCTCATAGACCTGTCCTTGGCTGTCAAGAGCCAGCGCCGTTTGCAGGGCACCAACTCCTAAAATCGCCACTTCTGGAGTATTTAGGATAGGAGTGAAATACTCAATCCCTGCTGCCCCGAGATTGGTAATGCTGAAGGTTGAACCTGAGTAAAGAGCTGGATCTAAAGTGCCTTTGCGAGCTTGATTGGCCTCTGTTTTGATAGCTAAGCCCAAGTCAGCCAGCGTTAGCTTATCCACGTGACGAATGACCGGCACCACCAGACCATCACTAAGCGCAGTCGCAATACCGATATGAATATCTTCTACTTCCTGATACTGACCATTGAAATACCAAGCGTTGAGCTGAGGGTGATCTTTCAACGCCTTCGCAACTGCCTTTGTCAGCAGAGTCGTGATGCTGATTTCGCCATTTTCTAGCGGAGAAGCCACCTTATCTTTCATATCCTGTCTAAAGGTCATCAGCTTGCTGATATCCACCTTACGGTGCAAGGTCACCTGAGCCGATGTCTGGAGACTGGTCATCATCCGCTCCGCAATAGTCTTGCGAATGCCTGTCAATCCTGCGCCGTAGTCAGCCTGACTAGCCGGCTGAAGGATCGCAGAGCTATTTTCAGGTGTTTGGTTTGGAAGCGCCTCTGGTTTATAGTTTTCCACATCCCGTCGGGTAATGCGGCCCTTGCCTCCCGTTCCTGAAATCATGGAAATATCATATCCGTTTTCCTTAGCAATCTTGCGGGCAAGAGGAGTGATGAAAATACGTCCATGTTCACTGTTTCCGACAGAGTTGGAACTTGCTGTCGCAGTTTTTTCTGCTAGTCCAACCCCTGCATCAGCGGCTTCTTGCTCACTTTCTGATTTATTCGCAGAAACTTCTTCCGTCTCCATACCTGGAATAGATTCTCCTGCTTCACCAATCCATGCAATTACTTTCTTGCACGGGACAGTATCGCCCGCCTGACTGATAATTTTTAAAATCACTCCTGCGCTTGGCGCCTCTACATCGCTGGTCAATTTTTCAGAACTGATTTCCAAGACAGGCTGACCAGCAGCTACGGTGTCGCCTTCCTTGACCAGCCAGTTATTTATCAGACCTTCGGTCATTGTTAAGCCTAGCTTAGGCATTACAATTTCTGTAGCCATACTTGCCTCCCTTCTATCTCTTCAGATCGTCAATCAATTCTGCAGCAACTGTCAGAACCTTATCAGCATTAGGGATATAGAGCTGTTCCAAATTCACCGCAAATGGTACCGGCACATTTGGCGCGCAGACGCATTTCACCGGGCCGTCCAGATAGTCAAAGCATTTGTCTGTCACTGCTGCTGCAATATCTGTCGCTGTGTTATTGTGAGGGTTGGATTCATCAATGATAATCAGCCGTCCAGTTTTCTTGACTGATTCAAAGACAGTCTCCTCATCCCAAGGAGCTACCGTTCTCAAGTCAATCACTTCAACCGAAACATCATCTTTTTCCAAGCGATCCGCTACTTCATAAGCTACATAGAGCATCTTACCGATAGTGACGATAGTAAGATCAGTTCCTTCACGGCGGACAGCAGCCTTTCCAATTGGAACTGTATAATATTCTTCAGGTACCTCTCCCTTAATACCATAGAGGGTCTTATCTTCTGAATAAATCACGATATTATCATCTTCAATAGAAGCCAGCAGTAAGCCCTTGGCATCATACGGAGTTGCTGGAACAACTACCTTTATACCAGGAATAGATCCAAAGATACCGTAATATGAACCCGAGTGTTGAGCTGCAGCCGAAGCTCCTGCCCCATGCATGGTCCGCATTGTCATCGGAACCTTGGCCTTGCCACCAAACATATAGCGCATTTTTGAGCCTTGCCCCAGAATGGCGTCAAAGCAGAAACCGATAAAGTCATTGAACATCAGCTCCGGTACTGGACGCAAGCCAGTCAGAGCCATTCCAACAGAAGCTGACACGTATCCGTGCTCTGAAATCGGAGTATCAATCACCCGCTCTCGGCCATATTTTGGCATGAGTCCCTTGGTCACACCCATTACACCGCCCCAAGCATCTTCGTTTTCTTCTTCCAAGTGCTTGATTGTTACACCGCCAGCAATATCTTCTCCCAGAAGGATTACGGTGTCATCTTTTGCCATTGCCTGATCCAGCGCTTCATTGATTGCTTTCATAAATAACAGTTGTCTAGCCATTTGATCAACCTCCTTCTATCAATCAGCAAATACATCTTCCAGCAGAGACTCGGAACGAGGAATCGGACTGTCTTGAGCAAATTTGATAGCTTCTTCCACATCCTTTCGAGACTCCTCTAATATGGCATCAAGTTCCTCTTCAGTCAAGAGGCCATGCTCGATAGCGTAGTCACGGAAGACGTCCAGAGCATCCACATCAGCCCAGTCTTTTTCTTCACCTTCCAAAGCCTTATACTTCTGCTCATCCCCTTCAAAGTGACCATGATCGCGATATGTTACAGCTTCAATTAAGGTAGGCCCTTCACCTCTACGAGCCCGCTCTACAGCTTCCTTGGCTACTTGGTAGACAGCGAATAAATCCTTACCATTAACCCGAACGCCGGGCATGTTATAAGCAGCCGCTCTCTCAGCAATGGTGCCAGACGCTGAAGAATACCATTGCGGTGTCGATTCTGCAAAGAAGTTGTTTTCATTGACAAAGATAACTGGCAGTTTCCAAATTGATGCCATATTGAGACATTCGTGGAAATTCCCTTCATTGGCCGCACCATCACCGAAGAAGCAGACAGCTACACTGTCGGTTTTCAAGTACTTGTTGCGCATTGCTGCACCGGTAGCTAGACCAAAGCCTCCACCAACCATACCATTGGCACCGAGGATTCCCTTGTCCAAGTCAGCGATGTGCATAGATCCGCCTTTTCCTTTTCCAAGCCCAGTCTCCTTGCCAAAAATTTCTGCCATCATTCCCTTTAAATCACCGCCCTTAGCAACACAGTGACCGTGTCCTCGGTGAGTACTGGTAATATAGTCCTGGTCTGTCAGATTGGCACAGACACCAGTAGCAATCGCTTCCTCTCCAGCATAAAGGTGAACAAAGCCAGGAATCTGTCCTGCAGCAAAGAAACGCCGTGTATTTTCCTCAAAATTTCGGATATCCCACATGGTTTTATACATGGTCTTAGCTTTTTCTTTGGAAATCTGCTCCACCTCAACTTCGGTAGCATCATGGACTTTTAAATCGACTAGCTCTGATACAGCACTTTGGTTTCTTGTTTTGGTCAATCGTTGTGGTAAATCTTTATAATTTGACATATTTTTACCTCCTCATTAATCGTCCTGAACGAGTCTTTTAGCGACTTCTTGTATTAGTTCTGATGTGGTCGGATGAGCAAAAACCGTTTCAAGAACTTGATCCAGCGTTGCTTCGGCCTGCCTCAGCAAAATCAAATTCTGCAGAAGATCTGTACCGTTCGGACCGACGATGACTGCACCTAGCAGAAGATGGTATTGCTTTTCTGAGATTAGCTTGACATAGCCCTCCGTCTCACCTATAGCGATAGCCCGCCCATTATAAGAGAAAGGCAGCTGCTCGACCAGAACATCATAGCCCGCCTTCTCAGCCTCTTCCTTGCTGAGACCAAAAGAAGCCACTTCAGGATTGGTGTAGAGTGAACGGGGAACACCCAGCGGATCAACTGCTTCTTCAGCTCTCCGGCAGATAGCTCTTACAGCCTTTATTCCTTCTGCACTAGCTACGTGAGCCAACATATAAGATTCCAAAAGATCACCGATAGCATACACATGCTCTTTTGATGTCTCATAGTATTGATCTACCTTGACAAAATTCCGATCTGTCAAGGCTAATCCCATATCCTTGGCTAGCTCTAGGTTTGGTTTGCGGCCAGTAGCGACCAAAAGATGGTCGAAAGCAACCTGCTCGTTCTCAAGTAAGACAGAATTAGCAGTTACTTCCTTTATCTGCGCTCCCTGATAAATCATCACCCCCATTTTCTTTAGTTTCTTTTGAATCACATGTCGCGCTTCAGCTTCTTCAGTCAAAAGGATTTCCGGCGCAACCTCAATAACAGTGACAGCAACACCCAGAGGAGCCATAGCGAAAGCTAGCTCAATTGCGATAACGCCACCTCCGATAATGACTAACTTCTCAGGAAGCTCCCTCAAGTCAAAAAACGTATCCGTCGTTAGATAGTCAACCTGTTCCAATCCCTTGATAGGAGGCACAAAAGGATAACTGCCAGTAGCCAAAATCACATCTTTGCTACTGATTTCTTTACCATTGACGGAGAAAGTTCGGTCTTTGACAAACTTGGCCTGACCTTCTATATACTCAATACCTAAAGACTTAAAGCTAGCATGAATTCCAGATTGCAAACTGGCAACAACCTGATTCTTTCGGTCTACCAATTTCTCAAAATCAATCCTTTCAAGCTTGCTCTCAATGCCATAACGCCTAGCTTCCTCCATTGTCAGCAACCAATGACCGTGCTGGAGATAGGCCTTAGACGGTATACATCCCACATTCAGGCAGGTTCCGCCGATAGACTTCTTTTCTACCACGGCCACCTTTTTTCCCAAACGAGCTGCTTCTTCAGCAGCCACATAACCGCCCGGTCCAGCACCGATAATCAAAACATCATAAACAGACAAAACACTCCTCCTTTCATAAAATGCAAAGGGTGCTCCAACAATCAAAATGATTGCTGTCGGCTATAGATACAAAAAGTATCTCATTATTTTTCGTATACCTAAGACTCATTTCAAAATCTCAGGATAGAGTCTGCTCAGAAACCATGAACCTCCTTTCTTCATTTTCTTCGTCTACACATAGTAAGCGCTTGCTTTTTAGAAGAAGCTTATACCAAATAATTAAAATCCAGTTGCCCATCCTTCAAACCGACTTGAACTGTCAGTTCAGTTGTTTCCTTATTTTCGACCAAATAACGAGCCAAAGGCGTTTCTAGATAGCGCAAAATGCTTCTTTGAATAGGACGAGCACCAAACTCTGGTTGGTAGCCTTTCTGGGCTAAAAAAGCGTAAACTTCTTCGCTCAGATAAAGCTGAATCTTCTGATGTTTCAACCTTTCCTGAAGTTGCCGAACCATAATTTTTACGATATTGATCATATCTTCCGCCCTCAGAGGGTTGAAAATAACCGTCTCGTCAATCCGATTTAAAAACTCTGCTCTAAAGCTATGTTGCAGCAGGGACAGAACTTCTTCCTGCGTTTCAGCAGTCAGTCCCTGTTCACTTTTGAGACTTTCCAAAATCTGCTGTGATCCAATATTGCTTGTCATAATCAAAATAGTATTTTTAAAGTCAATAGTACGGCCTTTAGAGTCTGTCAAGCGTCCTTCGTCCAATACTTGCAGCAGGGTGTTAAATACATCCGGATGGGCTTTCTCAATCTCATCCAGCAAGACAATCGAATAAAGCCTTCTACGAACAGCTTCTGTCAGCTGTCCTCCCTCTTCAAATCCTACGTAGCCTGGTGGCGGACCAACTAAACGAGCCACGGCATGTTTTTCCATGTATTCAGACATATCCAGTCGGACCATTTCCAACTCATTGCCAAACAGCCGCTCAGCAAGGGCTTTTGCCAGAGCAGTCTTCCCGACTCCAGTCGGCCCCAGAAAGAGGAATGAACCAATAGGACGCTTGGGATTTTGAATTCCAGCTCTCGAGCGTAAAATGGCCTCCGAAACCTTTTGAACAGCTTGGTCTTGTCCTACAATTCTCTGGCGCAGGAGCTTGTCTAGATTTAGCAGGTGTTCGCGCTCATTGTCCATGATTCCCTGCACTTTGATTCCCGTTATACGTTCTACGATACTAGCTATATCTTCCCGACTGACGTCTGGTCGTTCTGTTTCCGCTTGAGCTAGCTGGATTTTCTTGACAGCACAAGCCTCATCAATCAAGTCCAGTGCCTTATCAGGCAAATAACGATCTGACAGATAACGAATTGAAAGACTAATCGCTACCTGCAGAGCTTCATCCGTCAGGGAAACTCCGTGAAAGTCCTGATAATTCTCCCGCAGTCCTTGCAGAATTGTCAATGCCTTATCTTGATCAGGCTCCTCAATGCGAATCCGCTGGAAACGCCCCTCCAAAGCTTGATCTAGCTCGAAGCTTTCCCGATAAGCAGCAAAAGTCGTTGTGCCAATGATATTAATCTGTCCCTGAGCCAAGAGTGGCTTTAAAAGATTGCCTGCATCAAGAGAGCCCTCCGTCCGCCCTGCTGTCACGATTTGGTGAATATCCTCAATATAAAGAATAATCTTCCCCTTAGCAGCCAGCACCTCATCCAAAACAGCCTTGAAGCGCTCTTCAAACTCTCCTCTATATTTAGTTCCAGCAATCAATCCGCCTAGATTTAATTTAAAAACTTCCTTGCCCAATAAATGTTCTGGAACATCATCTGCAAGTAATCTTCCAACAAACCCCTCTATCACTTTGGATTTTCCAACGCCTGGAAAACCTAGGAGAATGGCATTGCTTTTCTCTTTCCTACACAGCACACGGATAATATCGTCAATTTCGTCATTTCGACCAATTACTTGTCTATCGGTCTGGTCAGCCAGCCATTGATTAAAGTTAGTCGCATATTTGCTCAGGGCTTGATAGCGACTCTCCTGACTTGGAGAGATTGCTCGTTTGCCTTGGCGAACCTTATTCAACTTTTTCGCAACCAGCTCCTTATCAATCCCTGCCTGCTTCAAAAAGACAGTTATCGGATTTCGCTGCTGATGAAATAGACTGAGAATCAGGTGTTCTACTGTTACCACCTCGTCCCTCAGTTCCGCCCTCTCAGCCTCTGCATCATCCAAAAGATTCTTGAGACGCTGGCTATACTGACGTCCAAATCGGTTCTTGTCCGTATGTGAAAATACAGGAATCTTGGCTAGTTCCTGATTGATGACGCTGATAAATTCATTAATATCAAGGTCCAAACCGGTATAGAATTCCAAGGCAAAAGCCTGAGGCTGGGTCAGCACTGTCCAAACATGCGGAATGTCCACTTGATAATTGTGTTTTTGAATAGCTAATTCCTTTGCAGCATTTAGTACTTCTTGCAAAAGATGGGTATAGCGTTCAGTCATATAGTTCCCTCGCTTTTCTTCTGAAAACCAAAGACAACTGTAAACAATATTTTAAAAATTAACCTATTTTAACAAAAACTTGACTTGATAATCTTACGTCTATTATATCATTTTCACAATCAATATACTAGAAAATATGTAAGCGTTTTACCGTTTTAATCTAATTTTAATAAAAGTTTGTGAAAAAAATAACAACGACTTATTCTAAAAGGACAAGCCAGCGCTCTTTAAGTTATGATATTTTTAGCCAAACGATTAAGCCGCCACTGAAAAAGAATGCCGCTCATCACCAAACTAGCAATGAGACCAATCCAATATCCATAAGGGCCTAAACTAGTATAGTGATCTAAGAAGAGTCCCAGGGGCAGCGAAACTCCCCAATAAGCAATCAAACCTAAGTAAAATGGCACCTGAGTATCCTTGTATCCCCGAAGAATGCCCTGCAAAGGAGCCGCAAAAGTATCTGCTAACTGGAAAAAAAGGCTGTAGGTCAAAAAAACAGATGTCATACGGATAAACTCGGTATCCGAACCATAGAGAGCAGCCACACGGTCACGTAAGATATAGAGAAAGAGAAAGGTAAATCCAGCAATTCCCAAGGCCGTCAGCCGCCCGAGTTTACAAAATTTTTTAACATCATCAGGACGGTTGGCTCCAATTTCATAAGAAACGATGATGGACATAGAAGTTGAAATACTCATAGGAAAGGCATACATTAAGTTTGAAAAATTCATAGCCGCCTGATGGCTGGCAATGATTAGTGACGAAAACTTAGCCATGACCAGTCCAACAACCGAAAAAATCACAACTTCAGCAAAAAACGTTCCGCTGATAGGCAGTCCAAGTCGAATGCCTTCGATTAAGCCCTTTTTATCTAGCGGTCGAATCTTCCACAGCTCATAGACTCGGACTTTTGGATGTTTGACTGCTACTAACAAGGATATGAGGAGCAAAACCCAATAAGCCAAAGAAGTCCCAAGTCCAGCTCCAGCTCCGCCCATTTCTGGAAATCCAAATGCTCCGTATATTAGGGCATAATTAAAAGAGCCATTCAAAGGCAAAAGTAAGAGCATGAGATACATGGAAAGTTTGGTCAATCCAAGAGCATCAAACAGAGAACGGATGGTGCTAAAGAGCAAAAGAGGAATAATGCCGAGCGCTAGATACCAAAGATAGTTCTTAGCTACTTCTTCTACCAAGGGCTCTAAGCCAAGGTGAGACAAAACCAGAGGAGCGCCCACAAATACCAAGGCAAATAAAATTAGCGATAACCCCAAAGAAAGATAAATAAACTGATAAAAATCAGAAGCAATTTTTTCTTTTTTCTCCTGTCCTAAATGATGCCCAATTATGGGTACCAAGGCCGACACAATCCCTATCAGCAGGTCGAAAAATGGAATCCAAAGACTAGTTGCCATCGAAACACCAGCCAGATGCAAAGTGTCATACTGACCAGTCATAGTCGTATCGACAAAAGAGGCTGAAAAATTGGCCAGTTGGTAGATCAAAATTGGCAAAAAAATAGAATTAAAGAGCCGCATCCGCTGCTGTAAATTATGAGTTTGGTGCATAGAAATCCCTCAAAAACTTTTTCTACCCAAGTAAAATCAATGAGCTTAGATTTTAGAATATCAACTATCTTTACTATACTATAAGCCAGACAGATAGTCAAAAGGAAAAGGAAATCATATATCTGCCTCAGTAAAGACAACCTGACCTTTCTCAAAACCTGCGATTCGCGCCAAAGAAAGAACACGATAACCAGCAGTTTCCAAAAGTTGACGGCCATCCTGAAAGGATTTTTCAATGACAATGCCAACCGCTTCAACCTGTGCTCCCGCTTGCTCAATAATGGTAATTAAGCCCTTGGCTGCCTGACCATTAGCCAAAAAATCGTCAATAATCAGCACCTTATCGTCAGAGTTAAGAAATTTCCCAGAAATCGAAACGGTCGAAGTCACTTGCTTGGTAAAAGAATAAACTTCAGCCGTCAAAATCCCCTCTGTCATTGTGATGTTTTTGGCCTTCTTAGCGAAAATCATTGGTAGTCCCAGTGCCTCTGCTACGTAGACAGCCGGAGCAATACCAGAAGCCTCGATGGTTACTACCTTGGTAATTCCTGCATCCTTTACCGCCTCCGCAAAGACCTGGCCAATTTCTTTCATCAATGAAAAATCAACCTGATGGGTCAGAAAAGAGTCAACTTTCAGGATATTTTTACCTAAGACTTGTCCATCTATGAGAATCCGTTCTTCTAATTTTTTCATTTGCCCTCCTTTTACAAGCTATACTTGATGCTAGAAGAAAAACACGGCTATCCGTGCTTTTTCTTTACTCTTTTTCATTTTTATTCTCGGTCTTGCCTTCTTCTCCAGAATGATTGACTGCTTTTTTGAATTCTGAAAACATTTTACCGATAGATTGCCCTAGTTCGGGCAGGCGTTTTGGTCCGAAAATGAGCAGGGCTCCCAGAACAATAATGATTACCCCAGGTACTCCGATGTCTTTTAAAAGTCCCATTAATTTCTCCTCGTTGATTTTCTTTGATAAATGATGCGACTGAGCAAGATGCTGACTTCATAGAGCAAAATCAGAGGCACTGTCATAGTCAAGTCACTGATAAAGTCAGCCGGTGTCAGGACAACAGCTAAAACCAGCAAAATGAAGTAAGCGTATCGTCTATATTTTACCAAAAATTTCGGATTGAGCAAACCGATAGAAGTCAGAAAGGACACAAGAACTGGCAGCTCAAAAAGGCAAGCAATCGGAATAGTGGTATGAAAGACGAAACTAAGATAATTCTGTGCTGTTAGCCGTGTCTCAAAGAGGCCCTCACCCAGCGACAGCAAAACCTGTAAAATAGCTGGAGTCACATAGTAAAAGCCGAAAGCCAGCCCCAGAACAAAACAGAGAAAGGTAGCTGGGATATAAGCGAAAACAGCCCGTGCTTCATTGGCTCTCAAAGCCGGTCGGACAAACTCCCAGACTTGATAAACAAGAAATGGCAAGGTCAGGGAAAAAGCGACCAGACTAGCCAGACTGATATAAATCCAAAGGATATCATCCGGCCCCAGCACCAGCAGCTTATTCTCAAAATTACTAGTCAGCCATCGATAAATGTCAGCCGAAAAAAGCAAGCTGGCCAGAAAAACTACGAAGAAGCAAGCCAATACCGCTAGAAAACGCCGTCTGAACTCAATCAAATGCTCAATAATAGTCTGCTCTTTTTTATCCATGCTGCTGCTCGCTTTTCTGATTTTTAAAGCTAATAACATAGACCACCAGCAGTATAAAGAGCGCCTGACTGACGACCACTTCTAGGCTAGGATAAATCCCCATCCAGTCTACTGTCACAAAGCCATTGATTAGGTGAGTCGGTAGGATATTGGTAAGCTGAAGGGCATGGATGCTGACGCCCAGCATTTTAAAGGCCAGAGCATAGATTAACCAGGTCAACCAGAAGAAAATACTGTGTGGCTTGAGCAGACCAGAAGCCTTGCTCATGACAAAGGCCAGCAAGACCAAGACCAGAAGAGCCAAGCCGATTCCCAAAAGGAAATCAGTCATAGTAATGCGCGGCAGAATTCCTGCATAAAAGAGGATGGTCTCAGCTCCTTCACGGAAAACAGCCAGAAAACTAAGAGCAAACATGGAAAGAAAACTGCCCGTGGCTGTTACTGCCTTCATTTGGCTTTCCATGAAGTCATTCCATTTCTCGATAGATGCTTTGCTGTGCAGCCAGATACCAACTAATATCATCATGGCGACAGCGAAAATTCCCACTGCACCTTCGATAATTTCACGATTGGATCCTGAAGCAACTGCCGGGAAAAGAAGCTGCAACAAAGCTGCAATCACGGCACTGGCTAGAACTCCACTCGCTGCGCCGGCATAAACCCATTTGAGTCCTTTTTTCATCTTAGAGGCTTTCAGAGTCGTTATCAAAGCCATGATGATCAAGAGCGCTTCTACACCCTCACGCAGCAAAATCAGCATAGCATCAAAGAAATGATAGGAAGCTGTCGTGTCAATCTGTGACAGCTCACTAATCAAGGATTCCAGCTGTTTTTGATACTTTTCTTCGCTTCCCTTGACCATAATTACTGGTGTATGACTCTCTACCTTGGTATAAAGCGAAGGATTATTGACACTGACATCTCCTTCTATCGTTGGCCAAATGGTGATGAACTCTTTCATCTTGGCGGCAGCCTTTTTATCATCTCCGCTTTGAAAGAGACTCAAAGCTTCCTCTAGGAGCTTAATTCCATCTTTCAGCGTCAGATTACCAGCAGTTTCTTGGACTTTCTCGCCTTTGACAAAATTATCAATAGCGGTTTTCAAATCATCAAAAGAAGACTGAATCATATCAAAGTCAGTAGGCTCCGTCTCAATGGCGCTGCGTAGGAATGAAATAGCTGTTTCTACCTTGCCGTAATGGGCTGAGCTGCTGTCTCGCACCACGCTTTCATTGGTAGTCCAGGTGCTATTCATCTTCTTGTAAGCTTCTCTCGTTGCTTCTAAATCCTTAGCACTAATAGCCTTTTGTAGATTTTCAAATTTTGGCTCTAGCTTACTGAGAAGCTTCTTTTTCTCGGCCTCTAAGTCGACTGGATTCTGCTCTTTTTCAAACTTTAAGAGGACAGAAGAGATCTGTGTCAGCTTCTCTTCAGTCACCTGGCCCGATAAGTCTAGTGCCTTGCTAACCTCTTGTCCCGCTGCTGAGTCATGATTAGCCACCTTTTCAAAGTCAGTCTTGATTTCTCCGACTAGCTGCTTGGCTTTTTCCTGGTCCTTCTGCTTGACGGCAGTGCTGGCATCAGTGATTTTGACGAATAAACTGCTGTAGCTCTCGTCTGCTAAAACCGGCTTAGCTAAAAAGACAAGCAAAAGCCCCAAAATCACCAGGCTTTTATTCAAATAATTTTTGACCAAGGTACTCTCCTTTTTTCACTCCACCAAAGCAAGCAAACAAACCACTGCCGATATGCGTGACGTATTCATTCATCTTATCTTGAGCGCCTAGATTAGTCAGAACTTTGACAAAGCTATCTGGATCTTTCTGAAAAGAGAGAAAGAGCAAGCCAGTGTCAAACTGACCAGTAGTTTCATCAATCCCATCTGAGTAAGAATAAGACCGGCGATATATGGGCTTATCAACCTCCTTGGCCAGGCGGACATGTGAATCCTCTGGCAGCAGGTCCAAGTCAACCTCGTCAAACTCGTCTTTCTTGCCAAAAGGCGCTCCGCTATCTTTATAGCGGCCAAAAGTGTTTTCCTGCTCCTGGAGATTGGTCCGGTCCCATGTCTCAAGGAACATCTGGATCCGGCGGACAGCCATGTAAGAGCCGCCCTGCATCCAGTCCTTGCTATCGCACCAAATGACCTTGTCAAAGTCTTTTTCCTTGGTCACATTGGCTGTGCCGTCCTTAAATCCAAAGAGATTACGAGGCGTTGACATCCGGTCTCCGATAGCAGCAAATCCTGACTGACTCCACTTCATAGTGATGGCATTTCTGCCCTTGCGGACCAGATTGCGGATCGCATGAAAGGCTACCTGCTCATCATCCGCGCAGGCCTGTATGACAATATCGCCACCCGAGTATTTTTCTTTGAGCTGCTCCTTTGGAAAAGGAGGTAAATCCCGAAAAGCCTTAGGTCGTTTGTCTGATAAGCCCATTTTTTTCAGAAAAGAGGCTGAGACCCCAAAGGTCAAAGTCAGTCGATAAGGGTTGAGACCGACTGTTTCTCCAGTGTCTGTTGGCGGCAAAAGAGCATTGGAATTATCTTTTTTGACCAATTCTCCATCTACCAGCTTCTCGCTATAGGCTGTCCAGTCCTTGAAGAGCTGGATAATGGTCTCCCTATCCGTCGTATGCAAATCCAACACAACAAAGTAGATATTCTTCTGCATCGGAGTTGTGATACCTGCCTGATGCTCCCCGTAAAAGCTGATTTCTTCCTCACCGTCAGCGAATTTCTTATCTTCTTTCTCCTGATTAGCGAAAAAAGCAGATGCACCAGAGACACCCAGTGCAAGACCAGCGCCTCCAATCCCTGCTTTTTTAAGAAATTCACGACGATCCATTTTTTTATTAAACCATTTTTCGTCGTTCGTCATATGATTACTCCCCGTTTAGAATGACTCCCATTTGTGAAAGAGGCTCACCCAGTTTGGTCACGGCTTCTGCCAGCTCCTTGGTGTCTTCTTTTGTCAATTCTGTATAGAGCTTGTAGTTTTCAGAGTCGGTCATGTGTTTATCTAAGAGACTGTTTACATTTTTAAACTCAAGTTCCAAGGTCTTGACGAGTTTCTCGTCCTTATCCTTAATCAATGGCTGAAAGAGCTCAAAAATCTTTTCTGCTCCTTCAATATTCGCACGGAAATCATAGAGATCTGTATGAGAGAATACTTCTTCCTCACCTGTAATCTTGCTGGTCGCCACTTCATTGAGCAAGTCAACAGCGCCTGTCAGCATCATATCTGGCGTCACTTCAACTGTTGCGATTTTAGCTTTTAGCTCCTTGATATCATTGACCAGCTGATCAGCATAACTTTCCGTTCCTTTGGTCGTATTTTGTTCCCACATGATTTTTTCAATGCGGTGGAAACCAGACCAGCCTTCTTCGGTCTTGTTTTCGTCCACATAGTCAACCAAGCGGAAGTCGATTTTAACATCTGATTCACCAAAGCTCTCAGCAATCGGCTCCGAGCGCTCGTAGGCCATCCGGATAAGCGGATATTGCTTTTTAGCCTCATCAAGCTTACCTTCTTTAAGGGTGTCACGAAACTTCTCCGTATCTGTCAGGAGCTGATCGATTTGTCCTTGGACAAAAGATTTGTAATCCGCTGTCGCCTTGTCCAATTCTTTCTGATTGACAGCCGTTTGGCTGCTGGACGCTTGACTGCTTGAGCCAGTCTTGTTTGAAGAGTTGTTGGCTGCACAGCCAGTCAGTAAAATTGCCGTTGAAAATAGGACGATGCCAAGTTTTTTCATGGTGACTCCTTTGTCTTCTCTCCTAGATAGAGATTAT
Source organism: uncultured Streptococcus sp. (assembly GCA_963536045.1). Taxonomy (GTDB): domain Bacteria; phylum Bacillota; class Bacilli; order Lactobacillales; family Streptococcaceae; genus Streptococcus. Next base: position 27,385 of record CAUSZI010000003.1, on the reverse strand, counting down.
TTCCTGTAAATTATACCAGTTTTTCTCTCATATTTCAAGAAATTGTCTGACAATTTAATCAAAAACTCTATATTTAGACCGCTAAAGCAGCTCTTCTTTGACTTTCCCAATCTCTGTCTTTTTCAGCACCAAGTAAATCGTATCTCCCAGGTAGAGGCGCGTGCTGCCATTGACCGTTTGAGTCTTGCCCTTGTGGACATTCATGGTAATCAAGACTCCATCTGGCAAGTTTAGTTCATGCACTTGCCGACCAGCAATCTTTTCAGAAACAGGGATTTCAATTAAAGTCGTATCTCCCTGATCCTCGATACTGTCTGGCAACATTTTTTCAAGCATGGCTTCATAGACGGGCGCTCCTTTTAGCAAATCCATGATAATGTAAGCAGTCAGAGTGACCATTCCCAGAGGCATAAGATTACGAATGTCCCCGACCATCTCTGTGACTAGAATCATAGCTGTCAGTGGAGCCTTGGAAATAGCTCCAAAGTAGCCACTCATGCCCAGAATAATGAAAATCGGAAATTGCTCCTGAGAAATCAAACCTAGCTGCAGACAGACCGCCCCCATTGCTCCGCCCAGAAGTGAACCTAGAGCTAGAATTGGCAGGAAAATACCACCTGGCAAGCCGCTTCCATAACTTAACATACTCCAGACAAAACGCAGAATAAAAAATAAGAGCAAGGTTCCCACAGTATAATGACTAGCGGTCAAAGATAAAATCAACTGATTGCCCCCGCCCAGCAAGTGAGGTAAGAAATAGCCAATTGGAAGAATCAAAGCAAAGGCTAAAATAGGATAGTAAGCTTCTGAAATCCTAAACAACCGACCCAAAAATTGATAAACAAGCTGAATATTCAAAATGACTTTCTCATAAATATAGCCTGACAAGCCCAGCAGCAAACCCATAACCAGATAGATCCAATACTGCTCCAGCCTCATGACCGGGATATTATCTGGCATGTCCAGCACTGGCGTCAGTCCAAACATGGAGAGCGAGACAAAGTTAGCGACTAGACTGGCTGCCAGCGTAGAAACCCAGAAAAAGCGTGAAAAATGACGGTAAACTTCTTCTACCACGAATAGCAAACCTGCGATTGGTGCATTAAAAGCTGCTGCTAAGCCCGCTGCTGCACCGCTAGCAATGAGCGCTCTCTCCTCAGCGGCACTCAAATTCAGAAATTTAGAGACGCCTTTGCCGCTCATTGCACCTAGCTGAATACTTGGTCCTTCTCGACCCAACATCAGACCGCTAGAAATGGCTAAAATCCCCAATACAAACTTCTTCCAGAGAACACTCCACCAAGAAAGCGACATCAGACCTTTCAGCTCTGCTTCAACCTGCGGAATCCCTGACCCCTTGATATTTTTCTCCGACTTTACCAAGCGAGCGTTGAGCAAGACGATGAAAGCATAAAGGAACACCAAGGCCAGTAACCAAAGCATAGACTGCTGACTCCTATGGTAGACATCCTGCACTAAGTGAAAGATTTTTTCAATCAGAAAGCGAAAAACGCCCACTACCAGTCCAGCAAAAATCCCAACTAAAACACCTCGCAAAACCTGGGAAATAATCGAATGAGTTGCGAAATTAAATTCTCTCTTGATATCGTCCTCACGTGAGCTAGCTTCTTTTGCCATTCCCAATCTCCTCTAACTAGTTACTTTACCACTATTCTAGCACAAAGCAAGCCTGATAAACAGATGAAATATAAATTTATTCTTTCAGTTTTCTTTTTACAGGCTCTACAAAAAAGTCCAGGACTTGTCCCAGACTTACTTATTTCTTATTTAGCGCGCAAAGCTGCTTGAGTGATGTAGTTGTAAGGTTTGTTGAAATGTGGCAGGAAGAAAAGATCCAGCAAGGCCAATTTATCAATTGTAACCTTTTCCTGAATGGCCAATGAGAACATGTGAATACCCATAGACATATCTTCTCTAGAAACCATCTGAGCTCCAAGAACTACACGTGTATCCTTATCATAGACAATCTTAATTGTAACATCATGGTGCTCAACCTTTTCAAGGAAGGTTGGTTTTTGAGTATCTTTAAACTCAACTACTGCTGGGCTGTAACCAAAGCGTTTAGCTTTTTCTTCAGTCAGACCAGTTGAAACCATCTTCAGACCAAAAATTTCGATACCGTTAGAACCTTGAACACCGTTTGATTCCAATTCATGACCACAAGCATTATGAGCTGCTACGATACCAGAGCGCAGGGCGTTAGAAGCCAAGGCAATGTAGTTTGTATCATTGATAGAATTATCGTAGACAGTCGCACAGTCACCGATTGCATAAACATCTTTGATGCTAGTCTCTTGCTTCTTGTCTACCAAGAAAGCACCATTGCGGAATGTTTCCAACTTGCCAGCACCAAGACCAGTGTTTGGACGGAAACCAACTGCCAAGACAACCATATCTACATCATAGCTAGCCTTATCTGTTACAATGCGTTCTACCTTGCTTTCACCTTCAATAGCTTGAACAGTTTGACTGAAGGCTAATTGAACACCATTGTCTTCAAGGTTTTGGCGCATCATATCAGACAAGTCGTGGTCATAGTAACCTGCCAAGCAAGTATCCACAACATCAATCAGAATCACCTCTTTACCAAGACGTTTGAAGGCTTCTGCCAACTCAACCCCAATATAACCAGCACCTACTACTGCCACACGTTCGATATGTTTGCTCTTGTCTTGCAATTTTTCAATAACATCTGCAGCATTTTGATACAATTTTACGAATTGCAGATTTTCTAAGGTTGACTTAAATTCGCGGCTGTTAGGATCCAGCTCAGCACCTTTAATCGGAGGCAGAATTGGCTGAGAACCTGTTGCTAAAATCAATTTGTCATAAGACTCTACATGCTCTTTGCCATCAACAATAGCTGTAACTTTTTTCGCATCATAATCAATTGACTCAACTGGTGAATTCATATAAACTTTTGCGCCTTTTGCTTCAAAAGTTTCTTTGTCTGCATAAAAAAGTCCATCTGGCTTGCTGATTTGCTGTCCAATCCAAAGGGCCATTCCGCACGCCAAGAATGAAATGTTTGAGTTTTGGTCAAAAATAACTACTTCATTTTCTGCACCATAATTATCCAACATTGTATTAATACACGCTGTACCTGCGTGGTTTGCACCAACTACAACGATTTTACTCATAAGAATAGTCCTACCTTAATTTATAATTTACTAAACAAGTATATCATCTCCTGTGAGCGTTTACAAGAAATTTGCTCGAAATTTTCAAAAATTCTTATATAGCCTAAAAAGCTATACTACCGCTGTCTCATCGCTTCGAAAATACAGCTTTGTGCGAAAGTTAATTTTCTGAAAATATAACAATTTTAAGATTGTGAAACCGGTATCTTTTTGATATAATAAGGTTAGAGAGGTTAATTTTAGAAAGGTTGTGATAATGTGGACTTCGCTTCTCGCTCGCTTCATTTGATGGGGAGTACAATTTGCATCTCTCTCTATCATGAGCGAGCGGAAATACTCTTAGATGAGGCGGTCCAACTGCTTCATGTCTATAAAAATCGCTTCAGTGCCAATGATGAAGATTCTGAACTTATGACTATCAACCATCTGGCAGGAATTAAAAGTGCCTCAGTTCATCCAGAGCTTTTTGAGCTGATTGAGCTGGGAAAATATCACAGCCTAGCAGAAGGCAGCCACTTAAATATCACGATTGGCCCTCTAGTCCAGACTTGGCGGATAGGATTTTCAGACGCCCGGCTCCCAAGTACAGAGGAGATTCAGCAAGCTCTAAGTCTGACCAACACCAACTTGCTTGAACTGAATCCAGAAAACCGTAGTGTCTTTTTGACAAAGAAAGGCATGAAGCTGGATTTAGGCGCCTTGGCTAAAGGCTATATCGCTGATAAAATTAAGGACTATTTTCTGAGTCAGGGAGTGACTTCTGCTCTTATCAATCTCGGTGGCAATGTTCTGACGATTGGGAAAAATGCAGTCAGCCAGCGCGCCTGGCGAATTGGCATCCAAAATCCCAAGCAGCCTCGTGGCAAGCACTCAGCTATCTTAGCTGTCACCAATCAGTCAGTGGTCACATCAGGAATCTACGAGCGAACCCTTAAAGTGGATGGACAAAACTACCATCACATTCTGAATCGCAAAACAGGTTATCCCATCGAAAATCAATTGGCTAGTCTGACCATTGTTTCAGACAAGTCGGTAGACGGCGAAATCTGGACGACTCGCCTATTTGGTGAAAGTCCGACATCAATTCTGTCTCAGATTGAACAGCAAATAGGGATTGAAGCATTGATTATCACTCAAGACAGTCAGCTCTTCTGTAGCTCAGGGCTTTTAGAGCAGCTAATTCCTGCTTCTTAATTTTCAAAAGTGATAACTTTACTGCCACACCAAGTGCTACCTCTATCGCCCTATCTTTTATAAACACGCTCATTTAAAAAACGCCCTCTCTTTCTTCTAGGTTTTACTGGCCTAAGGAAAAATAAATGCACACATGAGGGTTCTGTATCTTAATTTCAGAAAGGAAATTTTATGTTAAAACTTATTGCAATTGTTGGAACAAATTCTAACCGTTCTACAAACCGGCAACTTCTTCAATATATGTCTAAGCACTTCGCTGACAAGGCTGAAATCGAGCTGGTTGAGATTAAAGATATCCCAATGTTTAATAAACCTGCTGATAGAAACGTGCCTGAATTGGTATCAGAAATTGCCGAAAAAATCGATGCTGCGGATGGCGTACTTATCGGCACACCTGAATACGACCATTCTATCCCAGCTGTGCTCATGAATGCTCTGGCTTGGCTTTCTTATGGTATTTATCCACTGCTGAACAAGCCTGTCATGATCACTGGTGCTTCTTATGGTACACTCGGCTCCTCTCGTGCCCAATTGCAGCTCCGTCAAATTTTGAACGCTCCAGAAATCAAGGCAACTGTTCTTCCAGATGAGTTCTTGCTTTCGCATTCTCTTCAAGCTTTTGACCAAAGCGGAGACTTGGTAGATCTTGACGTTGTCAAAAAATTGGATGCCATCTTTGATGACTTCCGTATCTTTGTCAAAATCACTGAAAAATTGCGCAACGCACAAGAATTGCTTCGCAAGGATGCTGAAGAATTTAACTGGGAAAAATTGTAAGATAGGAGACCGAAAGAATGAAATTTGTTGGAATTGTAGGATCAAACTACGAACAATCATATAACCGAAAATTATTGGAATTCATCCGCCGTCAGTTCAAAATTAAATTTGAATTGGAAGTCTTAGAAATCGATGAAGTCCCAATGTTTAACCAAGATGAAAAATGGGATGAAAGCTTCCAATTGCGGTATTTGTATAACAAAATCACACGTGCAGACGGTGTTATCATCGCAACTCCTGAGCACAATCATACTATCAGCGCTCCTTTGAAGAGTGTCTTAGAATGGCTCTCTTACGAGGTTCATCCTTTCGAAAACAAGCCTGTCATGATTGTCGGTGCTTCTTACTACGACCAAGGAACTTCTCGTGCTCAAGTTCACCTGCGTAAAATCCTAGATGCTCCTGGCGTCAATGCTTACACCCTCCCAGGCAATGAGTTCTTGCTGGGCAAAGCCAAGGAAGCTTTTGACAATGATGGTAATATTACCAACGAAGGAACTGTGAATTTCCTTGAAACATGCTTAGATAACTTTATCAAATATGTAGAGGTCGTTTCAAAATTGAAAAAACCAAAACCAATTGAACCTGAAGACTTAGACTGCGGAAAACCAATCGCTACGACAATTACAGAAGTTGATCCAGATGATCCAGAATGGGTAGAAAAAGTCGCTGAAATCACTGGCGCTGTTTCAGGCGATACTTATGTCAAACTCGACCATGGTATCTTGACCGTTAATCAAATTGATATGTTCTTAAAAGCTATGCCATTTGAATTGACATACGCTGATGATAACAACCAATTCCTCTACTACAACAACGCCCACCAAGACCCAGACACCATGTTTGCTAAACGTGTGCCACCTCAATCAGGTAGCCGCATGTCAACCGTTCATGGTTCTCTTCCACCAGCTCGGATGAAAAATGTAGAGTGGGTTATCGGAACACTTCGCAACGGAAACCAAGAATACGTTCGTACAATCGTCCCTGGTTCACCTGCAGGCGTTATCAATACCCACAATTACCAAGCTATGTACTATCCTGACGGATCATACGCAGGTATCAATGAGATTGTCTTTAATTTCCAACCTTGGCTCGACTGGTACTTAAAAGAAACTGGTCAACGTTTGGTTGGAGGCAGCGGACCATTCGCTCCTGCCGGAGGTCATGGAGACGCAGATGCTACTTCTGGTGCTTCTGATGCTGGAGGCGATGGAGGTCATGGAGACGGAGGAGCTGATGCAACATCAGGTGCTAGCGCTTAATTACCTTACAAACTAAAAAGAATGGATGATAAGTCCATTCTTTTTTCACTTTATTTCATTTCCTTGAAAGCTGCTTCTGCATCAGCATTACTGATAGCTCCAAACTGGATTTTCCCGATTTTCCCTTGACTGTCAATGAGGATTTCAGTCGGGATGCTGCGGATCTGATAGGCTTGGAAAATTTCTCCTGAAGTATCAAATAGAACTGGTACATCTTTATAACCTTGTTCTTGAAACCATTTTGGGAATTCCTCGACAGACTTCTCTCCTTGGAGACCTGGTGCTACAACTGTCAAGATTTCAAAATCACGATCTGTTTTACCAGCCAATTCGACCAATTCTGGCATACTCTTCTTACAAGGTCCACACCAAGAAGCCCAGAATTTTAGATAAACTTTCTTGCCTTTGTAGTCAGAAAGTTTGACTGTTTTTCCATCCATAGACTGCAAAGTAAAGTCGGACGCCTCTTGACCGACAGCTGCTTGGGAGACTGTACTTGTCTGAGGGGCCTCACTTGATGAACTGCTGGTTGTAGGCATAGTCATAGGCTTCTCTTCCTGTTCCGAGCAGGCTGCCAAAAAGACTGCAGCCGACACAGTTGCTAATAATGTAACGAATTTTTTCATATTTCTTTCTCTCCTTTTATCCAAAAAGTCCAGACAGGGCATTAAGCTGTCCTAACATCAGCAGAATTCCCATCAGAATAATCAGAGCTCCGCCGATTTTCTTCATCAAACCCATATAAGGCTTGATTTTATTAAAATACTGTATAACAAAGCTAGATGCTAAAGCCAAGATTAGGAAAGGCAGAGCCATTCCCAAAGTGTAAATCAAGGTCAAAATTGCTCCCTGAAATGCACCATTCCCACCCGAAGCCGCTAAGGCTAAGACTGAGCTGAGAATCGGACCAATACAAGGAGTCCAGCCAAAGCTAAAGGTAATCCCCAGTAAGAAAGCAGACCAAAAATGATGTTTCTGACCGTTCTTTTTGAAAGTCAAGCTCTTTTGAATCTGTAACTGGCGAATATTAATAAGCTCCATCTGGTGCAGACCTAGCAGAATGATGAGGCCGCCCATCACATAACGAAAGGTCGAACTGTAAATAATAGTTCCTAGAAAACCTGCTCCAAAGCCTAGCAAAAAGAAGACTGTCGAGATACCCGCAATGAAAAAGAGCGTTCTAACCATGCCCTGCCAAGCAAGCTCCCGGCCAAATACTTTCAGGGTCTTGACCTCCTTGTCATCCAACAAAATGCCAATATAAACCGGCAATAAGGGAAAAATACAAAGGGAAAAGAAGGACAAAATACCCGCTAAAAAAACTGAAACAAAAAATAAAGGTGACTCCATTTACTCTCCTCTAACTCCTTACCTAGGATATTCATTCATTTATCATTATAAATGAATCTTATGGATTTTTCACAAATCCGCTACGGTAATTTTCTGGTAAACATAATGTGACTAGGAAAATAGAAAAATTCGCTTGATGAACAGCAAAACCTGTACATTTTTTCAAACAGTAAAAAGCCGGAGAAAATTCTGCCGGCTTGAATATTTTAAAACTTAATAGATTTAATCATCTGTAACTAGCGGTAAATAAAGACTAATCTGGGTAAATTTATCCGGTTCGGACTGGATTTCCATATGGTAGTCGTCTCCGAACTGCAATCTTAAGCGTTGATCAACATTTTTCAGACCGACACCACCTAAGCGAAGGAGAGTCGCATCCATAGAGGCGTTGACATCAAAGCCACGGCCGTTGTCATAGATAGATAATATCAGCTGCCCCTCTTCTGCTGCTGATGTCACCCGAATCACGCCTTGTCGGTCAATTTCCTTGATACCATGGTAGATGGCATTTTCAACCAAAGGCTGAAGTACCAGCTTGGGCAGTTTATAATCAGCTATAGATTCATCCTCTTCAATCTCATACTGGAGCTTATCGCCATAGCGCTGCTTCTGGATAAAAAGATACTGACGAATGTGATCAATCTCATCTTTGAGAGCAATCTGTTCATGCCCTTGATTAAGCGCCAAACGGAAATACTGAGCGAGTGATTTTGTTACCTCAACAACACGTTTGCTGTCATTAAACTCAGCCATCCAGACAATCGTATCTAAGGTATTATAAAGGAAATGGGGGTTGATTTGAGCAGAGAGAGCTCGAAGCTCATAGCGACGGACATTTTGTTCTTCAGTCTTGACAGCTTCCATCAGTTGTTCAATTTGGTCCAGCATTTTATTGAACTGCTGAGCCAAGTCAACCAACTCTGGAGAACCCTTAGCTTCCGCTCGCAGATTTGAGTCGCCTGCCCCAATCTTCAGAATAACAGCTTGTAGATTCTGAAGAGGCTTAATCCACAAACGCAGGACAAACCAAATACCAGTCAAGCACAGCAGGAGTGCTAAAATGCCCATTCCCACAAAAGAATAAAGCATTTGTGACTGAAGCATTTGCAATTGCTCTAAAGAGGCAACGCCAATTAAAGTCCAGTCGCTGTCCGCGATATCAATCTGGTAGACAAAAGCCTCTTTCTGGTCTGCGTAACCATCCTTGACCGAGATATAGGGTTGCATAGCTTTCATTTCCTGACTGGATGAATAAACACTCTTCTTAGGATGATAGACAAATTCATGCTGGCTATTGACAATAAAGCTAAAGCCCTTCTTTCCGAGCTGAAGCCGATCCAGATAGGCTTTGAGACTCTTATAGCCGATATCCAAACGTAAAACACCGAGATTCTGCCCTGCTTCATCCACTACTTCCTGAGTGACGGAAACAACCCACTTCTCCTTCTCAGATGACAGAGATTCTTTCCGAGCAGGAGTCAAGACAGGCATGGCTTTGGTATGAACAGCTTCCTGATACCATTTCTCATTCATCATATCAGAAGATGTCTGCATGCTGATTTGCGAATCTGTTGAGACCACGCGCCCGTCCTTGGTAACCAATACTGCCGACACCAAATCCGGATCTGTTTCAATGATGGTTTTCATCAAAGCCTGTACTGACGTTTCGCTGATTTCTTGATTCTGAGCAAACTTACGAATCGTTTCTTCCTTGCTCAGTGTAGAGGTGGTTTGTTTTAATTTCTGCAAATAGGAAGCAATGAACTGCCCGCTTTGCTCCATGCTATTACGCGTCGTCCGCTTTGTCAGCTGTCGAATAGTCCCCGAGCTAGTCTGATAGTATAGGCTTCCAACAAAGCCCAAGAGTAAAAGAACCAGCAGAAAAATATAGACAATCAACTGGATAAGAAGCGGATATCGTTTCATTTCTCCTCTCCTTTTTTAAACTGCCGAGGTGTCAGCCCGACCACCTGCTTGAAGCGCTGAGAAAAATAGTTCATATCTTCAAAACCTACCTGCTCTGCTATTTCATAAATCTTCAAATCTGTAGTTAAGAGTAAGAGTTTTGCTTTTTTCATCCGTTCTTGAATCAAATAATCTTGAAAGGGCAAGCCTAGTTCTTTTTTGATAAGAACGCTAAGATAGGACGAACTAAACCCCAATTGGAAAGCCAAACTTTTCAGACTTAACTCTGAATCAGCAAGACGCGCATGAATAGCCTCTTCCAACTCAGAGTGCTGTCCCTGATCAACCAAGTTTTGAATCTGGGCTTTTTTGCGTTCTTTATCAAGCTTGGTCTGCAGCTTGGCCAACATCTCCTCAACATCATCCTTGGAAAATGGCTTGAGAAGATAGTCATCTGCGCCTAGTTTAATGGCGGTCCGAGCATAGTCAAAATCATCATAGCCCGTCAGAAAAACGATATGGCACTTAGGAGCCTGGTCCCTGACTAGCTTGGCCAGTTCGAGACCGTTCATCTGTGGCATATTGATATCGGTCAGCAGGATATCAGCAGGATTTTCCTGAAATTTCTGCCAAGCTTCTATTCCATTTTCAGCCTGGGCAATGACTTGCATGCCAAACTGTTCATAGTCTACCAAGGACGCAATCCCCTGTCTTACCAGATACTCATCCTCTACAATCATAATTGAATACACAAGATTCAACTCCTTATTTATACTGGATTTATTATAGCAAATTTTCAATCAAAATGCTCTTAAACATAATCCAAAAGGTAACCGTAGCCCTTCTCCTCCATCTCAGCTTTGGGAATGAACTTAATTGAAAGACTATTGATGCAATAGCGCAAGCCGCCCTTGTCCTTAGGACCGTCTGTGAAAACATGGCCCAGATGGGAATTTCCAACCCGACTGCGAACTTCCGTCCGAGTCATGTTGAAACTCTTGTCTTCCTTGTAAGTCACTACATCTGGACTGATAGGACGGGTGAAACTTGGCCAACCGCAGCCAGAGTCAAACTTATCCTTTGATGAAAAGAGAGGCTCTCCCGTCACCACATCCACGTAGATACCAGCATCGAACTTATCCCAATAGCGGTTAGAAAAAGCCCGCTCTGTGTCATTCTTCTGTGTAACTGCGTATTCTTCTGGCGAAAGCTTAGCCTTAATCTCTTCATCGCTAGGCTTAGGATAGCGACTAGCTTCGATAACTGGGTAAACAGCTTGATTGACATCGATATGGCAATATCCATTAGGATTCTTTTTTAGGTAATCCTGGTGATAATCTTCTGCTTTGATAAAGTTTTTCAGAGCTTCTTTTTCAACAGCTAAAGGTTTATCATATTTCTTAGCAACCTCATCAAAGACCTGATTAATAGTCTCAAGATCAGCTTCATCCGTATAGTAGATGCCTGTCCGATACTGGGTACCCTGATCATTTCCCTGCTTGTTTTTAGAAGTTGGATCAATAATGCGGAAATAGTGAAGCAGAATTTCTTTTAGCGAAATTTTCTTGGCATTGTAAGTAATGTGAACAGTCTCAGCGTGACCAGTTTGAGAGACCAATTCATACTTGGTCGTGTCGCCTTTACCATTTGCATAGCCTGATACTGCATCAAGTACACCTGGCACGCGGGAAAAGTACTCTTCTACTCCCCAGAAACAGCCGCCAGCCAGATAAATTTCCCGCTTATCCTCTTCCTTGACATCTTCTTGCTTTTGTTTGGCTACTGCTTCTGTCTTGCTCATAGAGGCTTTCTTGATCTGTTCAGGAGATGATTGCTTACCATTCCCCGCAATCACATAGACCAGTCCAAAGCAGACAAGCAAACCAAGCATAACCAGAAGAATTTTCCATTTGCCTTCCATGTTCATTGCTCCTTTCTATTTGATTTCTTTCAATGTTTTCCCAATATCTTCCTTGCTCATGTAGCCAATATGTGTCTTGGCAAGAGAACCGTCGCTTCCTACGAATAGAGCAGATGGATAAGAGCGAATACCGTATTCTTTCAGCAATTCTCCCTTGGTGTCCATGAGAACTGGGAAGTCTTTGTAATCCAAAGATTTGTACCATTCCTTGAAATCATCAGCAGACTTTTCTCCATTAAAAGTCGGAGACACCACCGACAGGACAACATAATCTTTTCCTGACTGCTCCTTAGCCAAATCATTAGTATCACCAAGTGTAGATAGACAGATAGAGCACCAAGAAGCCCAAAACTTAAGATATACTTTCTTGCCTTTGAAATCAGACAGCTTGTAGGTCTTGCCATCTACTCCTTGCAGACTAAAGTCCTTGGCCATCTTGGTAGATTGCTCAGAATCAGCTTTTGTTTCCATATTGCTTTTATCACTTTTAGAAACTTCCGAGTTCATTTTCTGATTCGAACAGGCCCCCAATAAGCCGACACAAAGCAGACTGACAGTCAATATCGATAACTTCTTCATCGTTTTCTTTCCTTTCAAAATAAGGAGAAAGCCGGCAAAACTGACGACTTTCTTTCCTATGGTGGAATTCTTATTTGTCAGATGACATTTCGGATGAATCTTTCATGTCATCCTTCATGCTTGAATCGCTTGATTTCATATCATCTTTCATATCAGGCTTATTGTCGGACATCATAGAAGAGTCCTTCATGTCATCCTTTTTCATTTTATCATCAGACATGCTGGAGTCTTTCATATCCTCCTTCTTCATGTCGTCTTTTTTCATATCGTCTTTCTGCATCATGCTGCTGTCATCCATCTTCTTCATATCAGAATCTGATTTTTGATTAGAGCAGGCAGCTAGGACAAAGATACTAAGTGCAGCGATTGTAAGTGTAGTGATTTTTTTCATGATGTGTCTCCTTTAATTATATAATTTTTATCCAAATAATGATGCTAAAACGTTTAGATTTCCAAGCATTAGCAAAATTCCCATGAGAATAATGAGTGCACCGCCGATTTTCTTAAGCATTCCCATATAAGGTTTGAGTTTGGCAAAGCGCTGTAATACCCAGCCAGAAGCCAAAGCCATGGCTAGAAAAGGAAGGGCTAATCCAAGTGTATAAACCAACATAAGCAAGCCTCCCTGAAGAGCGCCGTTACCGCCAGAAGCAGCAATTGCTAAGACAGAACTCAGAACAGGTCCTACACAGGGCGTCCAACCAAAGCTAAAGGTAATACCTAAGAGAAAAGCGTTAAGAAAATCACTTCTTTTACTATTCTTTTTAAGTTGGATGCTCTTTTGCTTTTGCAGTTGCTGGATATTAATGATTCCCATCTGGTGGATTCCCAGTAGAATGATAATACCGCCCAGAACATAGCGAAACCAAGGGGCATAGAGAACTTGCCCTAGAGCGCCAGCTCCGTAGCCTAAAACCAAGAATACAGTTGATAAGCCAGCTATAAAGCAGAGCGTCTTAGCTAGACCATACCAGGAAACGTCTTTTCCCATAAACCGAACCGTTTTCGGCTGATCCGAATCCAGCAAAATCCCCACATAGACTGGCATAAGCGGTAAAATACAGGGCGAGAAAAAAGATAGAATCCCCGCCAGAAAAACAGAAATAAAGAACAAAAAACTTGTTGCCATTTCAAAAACCTCTCTATCAATTTCTGAATCTAGTATAAAATAAAAATCCCCCTAAAAATAGAGAGAAAGATTTGAAAAAACTTGAATTTGATATCTTGATAAAGAACTAACCTTAAAAAACAGAACTTTTTTATTCATTTTAGGATTCCTCAGCTTCTATTTCTGCTTCATATTCTTTATTCCATTCTTCAAGATGTTCAATATAACTACTTAAATACTTTTCAAAATCTGCTTCATTCTCATAAGGATAGGAATACAGACGTTTGGTATACCACTTGAGACCTTTTTCTCCTTTGTAAAAGTAATCAACTTTTGTAGGAAGAAAATCTTTGTTAAAAGATATGCGAACTTTGCTAAAACACTCTTTATCCATAAACAATTCTTCGAATTCTGGAGATTTTCTAGCTTTGTAGAGCGATTTATTCACAAGAGTTTCTGGGGACATAACGATTTCATAATTTGCATTCTTAATTTGATTGGGCGTCACCTTAAGGTTAAGAAGAGCTGAGGAAACTTCGCTGTATAGAGCCTTATCATAAAAATCTTGCGCATCTTCTCGCCCGTACTTGCTATACTCATGCCCATCTTTAATGGCCTGTCCAGTACTATTATCAAAGAATTCCTTCTTCTTTAAATCAAATGCAATTCCTTTCGAATAGAACTCCTCTTCTACATCTTTAACATTCTGTACAAATACAAAACGTTTTTGCAGAAGGATGCTAGAAGCTTTGGAAGTGTAGAAAAATAATAAATTCTGTATTACAAAGACTAGGACAATAAAGATAAATAGAGCTATGCAAGTCCAAATATAACTTGGCCATTTTTTAAACATTCTCAACTCCTTCTGTCATAAAGACAATTATCTACTATAAGAGATTCTAATTCTTACTTTTCTTTATATCTGCTTCTATTTTATAGTGTTCCTTGTACATCTCGTAAAAACTATCCACGACTTCTTTAAAATCAGCTTCATTCTTGTAAGGATAGGAATAGGTCCGCCAGGTATACCAAGTTAGTCCATCGTCTCCTTCATAATACAATTCGACTTTAGTTGGTAAGTTTTCATTATTAAAACTAATCCGTAACTTTGTAAAGCTATCTTGATAAATTGAATAAAGACGTTCAAGTTTTGGTATATGCCTTTCCTTCAGATGATCCTTATTGAACACTTCATCTGCCGAAAGCATTATCTGATAATTTTCTCTAAAGATTCGATCACTTGTCAATTTAGGGTTAGACAAGATAAATGAAAATTCATCTAAAAGAAGCTGATCAAATCGATCCTTTGCTTCTTTTTCACCAACGATATCATATACTTTTCCGTTTTTTATAAGATACTGGTCATTTACAAAAGCCTCTTTATTTTTAAAATCAATCCCTCTGCCACTATGATAACGGCTTTCAACATGGACAAAACCTTTCTTCTCTAACAGCTCATACATGGGGCCTTTTGAAAAAGAATCCCTAGGTTTAAAGAAATTAAGAACGAATAATAAGCTGACAAAAAGAAAAAATGATATTACAAAGATAACAAATAATATTTTTTTACTTCTCATCCTCTCATCCCTCACTTTCTCAACCTAGAAGAGAGAAAAACTTCTCTTAAAAAGTTTCTAAAATTACAAATAGAAAACTCTTTGCTAGTAATTAATTATATCAAAAAAACACTTGAGCAACCACTTGAAAAAAATAAAAAGCCTCAAGTTTTAAAAGGGGAAACTCGAGGGAATTATTCTATGGCATTTGAAAAACATCACTCTTCTGCCTGTTTGGCAAAAAGAGAGAAAGTAGGATTCCAAGTAGAGCTGGCACCAACCAAGGCAAAGAAGCCTGAGCAAACGGAAGGGCATTTACCATATCACTTACCTTTGTAATATGGAACTGCTGCCCAAGAATACCCGCAAAGGAAATCAGAGTCACTGCTGCTACCGTCAATTGCATACCGATTTTGGATAGTGGCAAGAATTTATTGACAATAACAATCAGTACGATAACAATGGTAATTGGATAGAGAATTTGCAAGACTGGAACAGAATATTGGATAATGGCATTAAGCCCAAGATTGGCAATCGCAAACCCAATCAAAGTAAAGACCGTTGCGTACACTTTATAAGATACCTTAGGGAAAGTTTTATGGAAGAATTCCCCAGTCGATACAATAAGTCCTGCAGTTGTTGTGAAGCAAGTCACAGTAACCATAGCTGCAAGAAAAATCTGTGCTGTAGGTCCAAAGATAGCCTGTGTCGCCTGCGACAGGACATAAACACCAGGATTGCCTTTGGCAATAATCTCGGCTGGAACTGGGAAATGATTGCCCAGAAAAGCCAAACCGATATACATGGCGCTAAAACCCAAGGCTACCATCAAACCAACAACCCAGATGGTTGAAACATATTCCTTTTTATTCTTGAAACCTAGCTGGTTAAGAGTTGTTACTGCGATTACGCTGAAGGCCACGGAAGCCAGGGCATCCAAAGTGTTATAACCTTCCAAGAACCCTTGCCCAAAAGCTGACGCAGAATAAGCTTGCGAAGCCTGCTGAGGTGTCGTTGTTCCGTATTTCAAAGCTCCTAGAATGACTAAGATAATAATCAAAACTGCAAAAACCGGTGTCAGAATACGTCCAATCCGATCCAAAATCTTAGATGGATTCAAAGAAATCAGATAAGCCGCTGCAAAGTAAAGGGTCGTGAAAACAATCAATCCCATACCTGTCATATTTTTAGACAGCATAGGAGCGATACCAACTTCATAGGCAACCGTCGCAGTCCGCGGGATAGCAAAGAAGGGCCCGATTGACAGATACAAGGCTACAAGATAGACAATAGCGAACCAAGGCGCAATCTTCTTAGAAATCTCGTGGATATAGCCCTTAGGATTGAGAGTTCCGATAATCAAAGTCAGAACAGCAAGCCCAACCCCAGACAGGACAAATCCTGCAATAGCCGGCCAAAAATGCTGACCAGATAATGTTCCAAGCGAAGGCGGGAAAATCAAGTTCCCAGCACCGAAAAATATTCCAAATAAGAGCAAGCCTGTCAAGGCACCTTTTTTAATCACAGGAATCTCCTTTAAATTTTTTCATGCTTTATCATTATATACGGAAATAGCCTGGTCCGCAAGACTTTTAACTTTTCACAGTAAGTTAGTTAAAAAAACGAAATAAATCGAAATATTTTTGAAGATTTTTAGCAAATTCCTGACTTATCAACAGATTTAAGGCTTATTTTAAAGTAATATAAATAAGTTTGTTTTAAATCGTATATTTCACCAACCTCTCTTTATTTTTTTGATGTTTTACTTTCTTTAAACAGATATACTCAACTATTGCTGAATTCGAGAAAAATACAAGATTATACATTCCGATCAAAAACAAATTATAAAAGACTTTTTATAGCAAAAAGGTTGAGACATCTTATCTCAACCTTTTAAAAATGGCTATAAATCATTTAGCACTCTTTATACATCGCTAAATCTTCTGTACTTAATTTCGAATTCAAAGAAGTTCTTCTCTTGCAGCATATGGAAAATAACTCGATAAGCCTCCTCATCAAAATGATGTCCCAAATACAAGATTTCAAAGCTTAATCCTTCATATTCCAGAAAGGCATTGGTCGTTCGAAAGCCGTTACGCTTATAGAAGTCCATACGTGCTTGACGTTGCTCTAGATTGTCACATTCTTCATCGACACGTTCTACCTCTAGAACCATGGTTTTTTGATAAAACTCTGTCAGTTTATGAATAATCTCTCCCCCATAGCCATGGCTGCGAAGGTGCGGCATAATCGCAAAGAAGCTGACATAGAACATTTTTTCGTTATAAACTGCAAATGCAAAACCAACAAATTCTTCCTCATTGTAGAAGGCAAAGAAATGAGACCGCTTATCGTTTGTATAACGGAGAAATTCGCTGATAGCCACCCTTTCCTCTACAGGAAAAGCCTCGCGGTTTAAGGCCTCAACCTTATCCAAATCGGGAAATTCTGCTGTAATAATTTGACTAGTTAAAGACATTGCTACCTCACTTTGCTTATATTCTAGCAGTTATCAAATGATTTAGCAAACCTTTTAAACTTCTTCCGCTTTTTTAGAAAATTGACTCTGGTAGAGGTCATAATAGAACCCTTTATCTGCCAAGAGACTCTCATGATTGCCTTGCTCGATAATCTGACCATCCTTGAGCACCAAAATCTTATCCGCTTCCTGAATGGTCGACAGCCGGTGTGCGATGACAAAACTGGTCCGTCCCTGCATAAGTGTCTTCATGGCCTTTTGAATCAAGAGCTCCAGCCGTGTATCGACAGATGAGGTCGCTTCATCCAAAATCAAAATCTTAGGATTGGCCAAAAGAGCCCTCGCAATCGTAAGCAACTGCTTCTGCCCCAGCGAGATATTGCTGGATTCTTGATTCATTTCCATATTGTAGCCGCCTGGTAGGGTTCGGATAAAGTGGTCCACATTAGCTGCCTTGGCCACTTCTACAATTTCTTCATCAGTGGCTTGCAGATTGCCAAAGCGAAGATTTTCCTTGATAGTCCCCTCATAAAGCCAGGCATCCTGCAGCACCATACCGAACTGTTTTCGGTAGTCCTGACGAGACAAATGGCGTATGTCATGACCATCCACAGTAATCGCACCTTTGGTCACGTCGTAGAAACGCATGAGCAGGTTAATCAGCGTGGTTTTACCAGCACCAGTCGGACCGACAATAGCCACCATTTCTCCTGGTTTGACTTCCAGATTGAAATTCCGAATGAGTGGTTTGTCTGCTACATACTGGAAGTCCACATCCTTGAAGCTAACCTGACCTGTCAGATCTTGATCCAGCTTTTCTGACTTATCATTGACTTCATCTGCTTCGTCCAGCACTTGGAAAATCCGGTCCAAAGAAGACTTGGCACTCTGCAGCTGACCTGCTAACTGAGTCAGGTTTTGAATGGGCTGATTAATTTGCCAGACATACTGAACAAAGGCTTGCATATTTCCGACTGTCAAGCGCCCAGCGATAACCTGAAGACCGCCCAGCAGAGCCAGCAAGAGGTAGGTCAGATCTGAAATAACATTCAAAACAGGCATCATCAAACCCGAGATAAAGCTGGCTTTAAAACCTACTTTCTGCAAGTTTTGCGTAATTTGACGAAAATCCTCCTGGGAGCTTTCTTCTCTGACATAAAGCTTCAAGATATTAAAACCAGTCAAATTCTCCTGAACAAAGCCATTCATAGCTCCCAATACATCTGCCTGCTGTTTAAAGTACGGCTGGGATTTCTTCACGATAAAGCGAGCACTGAGATAGGTAATCGGAATCGAAATTACCACAATGATACCCAACTGCAGATTGAGTACTAATACCATGACGATGACCAAGATTAGAGTAAAGACTGCGTTGATAACCTGCAGAAAGGACTGCTGCAAGGCATTGGAAACAGCTTCGACATCGCTGGTAAAACGCCCCAGCAAGTCACCAAATTGGTGCTTATCAAAGTAAGAAACGGGGATGCGATTAATCTTATGGCTGAGCTCATCGCGCAAGTCACGAATGGTAGCCTGTACTGCATTGGTCATAAAGTAATTAGAATAGTAAGAACCGATTTCATAAAAAATCGCCCGCACAAAATACAAGACCATGACCCAGCCAACATAGGACACATTAATCTGGGCACCAGCCACACCTTTAGCCATATCCAGCAAATTATTTGTCAGTTCAGTAATGGCTAGACCTAAGACAAAGGGCTCGACGACACTCATAACGACGCTGAGGATTTTGAGGAAGATCGCAAAGGCGACTGCAAACTTATAAACTTTTAGGTAGCTCCACAAACGAGCAAAACTAGATGTGTTTTTCATATCAGTCTCCTTTCTATTCCTCTGTCAAAGCTTGATTTTTCAGCTGCGAATCCGCAATTTCACGATAGATATCATTGGTTTCCATCAGCTCTTCATGCTTCCCTCGTCCAACGATTTCACCCTGATCCAGAACAATAATTTGGTCAGCGTCCATGATAGTTCCCACCCGTTGAGCTACAATCAGCACCGTTGCCTGACCTGTCACTTCCTTGAGGCGACGACGAAGCACCGCATCTGTCTTATAATCCAGAGCAGAAAAAGAGTCGTCGAAGATATAAATATCCGGCTTTTTAACCACTGCACGGGCGATAGAGAGCCGCTGCTTCTGCCCACCAGATAGATTGCTGCCTCCCTCAGCCAGATGAGTCTCAAAACGCTCTTCCCGGCTCTCGATAAAGTCCCTAGCTTGAGCTACATCAGCTGCCTGACTCAGCTCCTCTTGACTAGCCTCCTCCTTTCCGTAGCGTAGGTTCGCTGCGATGGTTCCGGTAAATAGCAGAGCCTTCTGCGGAATAAAGCCTATCTTCTGACGCAGAGCTTTCAGATTGTACTCGCGGACGTCCACACCATCCACTAAAATCTTGCCCAGAGTTACATCGTAAAAGCGAGGAATCAGCTGCACCAGTGTAGACTTACCCGAACCAGTAGAACCGATAAAGGCAATAGTCTCTCCCGGCTTGGCCTTGAAGGAAATATTATGCAGTACAGGACTCTCCGTCTCACCCGGATAAGCGAAGGTTACATTGTCGAACTCCAGATAACCCTTCGTCTCTGTCTCGGTTATACCATCTTCATTAGGATTGATTGAAATGGGCATGTCCATGACTTCTTTTAGGCGTTGACTCGATACCGCTGTCCGCGGATACATGGTAAATAGATTGGCCAAGAAAAGGAAGGACAGCAGCGCGTGAAAGCTGTATTCGATAAAGGCAACGAGATTTCCGATTTCAAGACTGCCGTCCCGCAAGGGGTCTAGGGCAAACCAGACAATGGCCACAATCATTGCAATAATAATCTGCACAAAGAGCGGCTCAGTCAGACCAGTCAGCTTAAAGAGCTTATTGGAGTTTTGCGCATAGACTTCATTTTCATCAGCAAAACGTTTCTCTTGAAATTCTTCTCTTGCAAAAGCCCGAATAACGCGTAGACCAGTCAGATTTTCCCTTACATACTGATTAATCTTATCAAGGGTCTTCTGCTGCTTCTCAGACAAGGGCTTGGTTTTAACTGCTACATAAATGACCACGACAGCCAAGAAAGGCACTGAAACAGCTACAATCCAGGCCAGAGACGGACTGGTCAGAAAAATCATGAGAATACTGGACAGCATCATCATGGGAGTGATGACACCCATTTTCAGGGTTTGCTCCGCAAATTGCATGAGTACAAAAGCATCCGAAGTCAAGCGCGTGACCAAAGAGGATACACCGATTTGCTCATACTCATGATGAGAATACTCTTGCAGCTTAGCATAGAGATCATTGCGCATGTCCTGCACCATGGTCGTCGTTAGCTTCCCAGCCGCATAAGCCAGGACGATTCTCCCCAATACTCCTAAGATAATAACGCCAAACATGACCCAAGCCCAGAAAAAGAGCCGGTCTGTCTGCTTAGGATTGATTCCCTCATCAATCATCCGAGCCAGCACCGTTGGCAACCCAAGATTGACGATTACAAAAAAGATTGCCGCAACAAAGTCCAAGACCAGCCACTTAGGATATCTCTTCAAATAAGACCAAATGCATAACATAAGTCCTCCTTCACCATCTATTCAAAAATAACTCACTCTAAAGCACCCAAGTGCTTTCTAAACACAGAAAAGAGCGCGCAAATGCACGCTTTAATACCAATATTATAACAAAAATATAAAGGAGGGTAAAGGTCATTTCAGACTTTTTTCTGCTTATCATCAGCCTCATAAATGACTGTCAGCAACAAACTGCCTGAAAGCAGACCAGCTACAGTTTTAATTGCTTGACTTATGTAGAAAAACAAACCTAGTTTTCACTAGGTTTGTAATTTCTTATCTGCAAGAAGGTCTGAATCTAAGAGTAATTCAAGCTCTGCCCTAACATTTCAGACTTGTAACTTTGCAGACTGGTTGACCGGCTCAAATCCATCACTTCTGGTTTTCAAAGATTGATGTTCTGAAATCTTTAGTCTGATCAAGGTAAGCTTTGAAGACTGCTTTTTTAAGCTTATGGACAGCACTGTCATGTTCTGGTTTATAGCCGCTCCAAGAATACCAATTATCATTGGCATCTTTGAGAACGGCTTCATCCATCAATGCCTGCAACTCTCCCACGGTACTAATGGTCTTGGTAGCATAACTTGTCCATGGTTGTCTCGTATCATCAAATGTGACCTTATTCAAGCTGTCGAACTTGTTTTTACGTTCTTCATACATAGCCTTCTTAAACTCGGTCCAATTATTAAACTGACCATTGAAGACCTTGCGTAAAACCAAGTCGTCTGTTACCAGACCTCTGGTCTTACCGTAGATACTGATTGTTTTCCCGTTTTGCTTAGCATCATCTTCATACTGATTAGAGATATAAGGGACCATACCATCTTTGAAGCCCTTGGCTGCCAGAAGCTCATAAGCCATACGCCGTCCCATAAGATCTCCTGGTGTTCCTTTTTCACTGCTTAATGCCGAATAAATCGGAGAGAAGAGTTTAATCGTATGGTAGCCATTTCTTTCAACGTCACCATTTTTGTACTCACGCGCTGAAAGAATATCATTTTCAATGAGACTGTCGAATGAATTTAATTTTTGCGCATCCGCCATTGTAATATTTTTTATCACATTGGTTGCGTAAACATCATTTCCATCAGCATCTCGGACATATTTATTCTCAATCTTCCTCAGAGCACTCACTTTCTGTACATCAGATAGACGGTTAACGATTGACATCCCTTCTAGGTACTCCAACATATAAATGACATCAAACATGTTGTGAACATAATTTTTCAGATCATCCGCATTTTGGAAACGTTCAGTTGGATCCAGGACCTGCAAACGAGATTTTTCAGTTGCATCATTCTTGTCATATTTGAGAATTGAGTTGACCGTGATTGTCGCATCATCTGGATGATCCGGTGCTTGCAACAAGCCCTTGGCAAAGAATTCTGGACCAAGTCCGCTTCTTCTTCCATATCCGCCTAAATAGATCTCATTATCAGAATCATGCGTCATTTCATGGGTATAGGTAATGGCTCCGTCCTTGTCCAGCATACGATAGCCCATGTAGTAAACCCCGTCTCCAGTAGCGTAAGCTCCATGCTTGTTGTGTACGACCTTGTTTCCAACCGGTCCAAAGAAGTATTTCATAGCTGGATTAGAACTATCGAATTGCGCCTCCGCTGTAGCTTTGCAAACAGTAGTATCATCACCGAACTTATAGGCATCATAGACCAAGATATTTCGATAGAGCTTTTCACGGCCATGCTCGTCTAATATTCTATACCAATAGTCATAATGGTCGCGTTGGCGTTTTGCAGTTTCCTGGGCATTATCCTCAACAAACTTATTGAGTTCTGCTCCTGCTCTGAGCTCATTATTTCTATATCTGTCATAGGCGCCAAATCCAAGACTGGATATAGTCGATATGACAAAGACTGATCTTTCAGGCATTGTCAGCAAAGGTAGGATCATATTTCGGTATTTCCAAGTGTCGCTGGTAATTCGATCATAGACCCCGATAGAGTATTTGCTACCAGCCTGCTCTTGTTTGACCCTCACCTCATCAATAGCTGATTTTTCTTCAACGATATAAGCCTTGGTTTGCTCTTTGAACCATTGATTATTTGTTTTATTTGGTAAAAACACCTCTCGGTAATTGGCAAGCGTACTAAACAAATCTTTTGTTGCATTATTGTTTGCAAGGCTGATGCTATAAGCATCTACGTTGTTCTTGGCCAGAAGATTGTTAAAGCCTGATTTACCTAATTCAATGATTGTGTCTAGAGGTGATGCATTGCCCTTACCAAAGAAATCCATGTGATACATGACTAAGTCTTTGACATTCACGTCACCATAGTTAAAGTTGTACCAGCGCTCTAAATAAGTCAAACCTAGAAGCAAGGCTTCCTTATTGCGTTTGATTTTATCAACGACGTAACCATTAATCGTTTGATTTTCGCTAGCAATGACTGCATCAGCAGACAACAGTTTTTCCAGTGTATTTGCTAGATTTTCCTTCGTTTTGACAAACTGCTCTTCTAAGTATAATTCCGTTAATGAAACTCCTGAAGAAATACCTAGGGTGTTTCTGATAGCGTCTGACTGATAATCGACCGCTCTCAAATCAGGCAAGACTTCATTAATGATTGAACTATGACTATGTAAGAATTGATTTGGCGTATAGATTAGACCTGTATCGCCCACACGGTATTCTGCTAACTTACTAAAGTCAGATTGGTAGGTGATATCTAGTGTTTCAGATGTATGATCCTTATAATGAAGCAAGAGCTTATTAGCTGCTTCTTTATGTGAAGCAATATCTGTAATCACTTCATTATCTTTCATCATGACTGCAGATAGGACTTCTTTTTCGTGCAAAGCGCTATCTTCTTTTACCAGATTACCGTATTTGGCAATGGTTGCCTTATCATAAAACGGCAGTAATTTTTCGATATTCTTATATGCTAATGCTCGACTAGCTTGATAGTCTTTAACCTTAGAAAAATCACTTTCTATATTTCTGCTAGTCAGTAAGCTTTCGACTTTCGGTACAGCAAGAGAGTTGATTTCAGATTTCTTACTTGCGATTTGAGAAGCATTGAGGATTGTTCCCCTCTCTTCGAGCGATTCCTTGGTGACAACCTCATCCTTTTCAAGAGTCACTTTGTAGACTCTGTTCTCCTTGTTACTATATGAGTCAGTTATCCTCATTCCTCGATAGTGGTAACCACTAATGGCATTTCCGTTCATAACATTCACATCACTAAGAACATTATGCAATCTTCCAGCGTGTCTCTCTTCGCTAGAATCTCTATCCCATAAGTAGCCAGCTATACCAGCAACGCTTCCAAAGCGCTTCACATTATTAATGTTGCCCTCAGCATAACTATTGCTGATAAGCGCATCTTTCTCGACAAGACCTGCAAGGCCGCCGACAGTTTGGTTTGTGCTATCCGAATTTGACGAGATGGTAATTGTAGCTTTTGACTTATCAACTACTGCATTGATGCCAGTCAGTTGACCTACTAATCCTCCGATATTGTATGGTGCCCTCGTTTCATAGGAGTTGACAATCCTTCCCTTGAAACTGCTGTTCGCAATCTTAGAATTATCAGCCTTCCACACCAAGCCACCAATGCCACGTTCACCAGCCAGAACACCGTCTACATGAACATTGTTAATCCTTGTTGCATTATTCACTTCATTTGCAAGGGCCCCAATGTCAGATTTCCCTGAGATATTTACATCTTTAAGAGCCAGATTTTCTACAGTAGCAGCGCTCAAAGTGTCAAATAAAGGCTTCTTCAAATTATAAATAGCATAATTTTTTCCGTCTTTGCTGCCAATCAGCTTACCAGTAAATCTGCCCTTTATATAACTGCTAGCGCCATTTTCTAGTTCGACCTCATTAGCATTCAGACTAGCACCTAAATAATAAGTTCCGCCAAGATTACTATTTATAGCTTGAACCAGGTTACTAAAGGACGTAAAGTTTGTAACTTCTTTCTTTGCCTTTTTAGCTAGATAGAAAGTAAAATTGTCCTGGTACTTATTGTCAACATCCTGTTTTAATTTCTCAGAACTTGCTGTAATTTTATAAACTGGCTGACCATCTTTCGTGCTATCGACTATTGAAGAAATCGGCAAGAAGACATCTTTAAACTTAGAAGATTTGACCTTCACGAAATAATTGTCTTGATTGCTCGGAATTGCATCCAGAGAAACGTGTTGTTTGTATTTTCCATCAGTTAGACTATACAGCTCTACATCAGATACATTTCTTAGCTCGATATTCTTTTCTGGTTCTTGCTTCTGCTCTTTCGGCTCTTGAGTTTTTTCAGCAGGATTTTCCGCTTCTGGCGTTGCTGGTTCGATGTTTCCAGTATACTCTTTCGGAGGATCTACCTGCTCGGGCTCAACTATGGCTCCTGCTTGTGTTCCTGTGTATTCTGGTAATGAAGACACTTGTTCAGGTTCAACGATTGCTCCTGCTTGAACCCCTGTATATTCTGGTAAAGGAGTCACTTGCGCAGGTTCGACTACCGCACCAGCTTGGGTTTCTGTATATTCTGGCGAGGAAGAAACTTGTTCAGGCTCAACAATAGCACCTGCTTGAGTTCCCGTATACTCTGGCAATGGTGTCACTTGTTCAGGTGCAACTACTGCACCTGCCTGAGTCCCCGTATACTCTGGTAATGGTGTCACTTGTTCAGGTGACACTACTGCACCTGCTTGAGTTCCCGTATACTCTGGTAAGGGAGTCACTTGTTCAGGTGACACTATCGCACCGGATTGAACACCCCCAACCTCCGGTTCAATTTGTTCCGGCTCAACGATCGCTCCAGATAATGTACCTGTATACTCAGGTAAGGAAGCTGCCTGCTCAGGCTCAACCATTGCACCGGATTGGACGCCTGTGTACTCTGGTAAGGGAACGACTTGCTCGGGTGCCACTAAGTTAGAAGCTACTGGTTTTTCGCTAGGCGTTTCAAGCTTTTTAGTCCCTTTTTCCACTATTTTAGGAGTCGCTTCCTCTATTGTAGTCGAAAGAACTTCCCTAGAAACTTCCGCATTATCTACAGTAAAAATTCGAACGACTTCGATTTTACGGCCTGGTTTGCCTTCTTGTTTTACTCTTACAGTACCTTCAGCTAAATCAGGATTCTCTTGTATTTGTTCTCCAAAGGCTATCTCAGTTTCAATGTTCTCCTCTTTGTATAATAGCTCAGGCTTAGCTACTCGGCCAGACAAGACTTCATCTTGAGGCTCAATTGTATTGACGCCAAGAGTTTGATTTTTTAGCCCATTCTTATCAAAAGAAAGAGAATAATCTAGATTCTTATTTTGGTTTAAAACTTCTTTATCCTCATTAGCATTCTGCTGATTATCAAGAATCTTATTGTCTAATAATTTCTTAATCGATTCATCTTTTATGTAGCCAACATAGGTATAGCCCGAGATCTCACCCGGTGACGGTAGACTTTCCCCAGCCGATACTTGATATTCGGCATTATACTGCAGCAAGATACCATTTTCCAGTGCATCAACGGATAGTATCAAACCTCCACTGACACTAGCCCCCACCAAAACAGTCAGTAGGAACTTGCTTTGAACCTTTCTTTTTGACACAACAAAAACAACCAATCCTATCGTCGTTAACAGACCAGCCGTCACCATAGTATTGGAATTGTTATTATCGCCTGTATTCGGTAACGTTTTTGCTCCAGCATTCGAGTTCAACCTGTAGACAAGATAGTAAGTTACCTCATTGCCTTCAGGCATTTTAGGAACTCCACTTACAATCAACTCCTTTTCTTGCGGAGTTATTTCAGTATCTGTCACGTATTTATAGTGTACATTCAACTTTTCCTGTGCTTGAACAGAGTCAACCCCAACGATAGACACAAAAAACAAACTGGAAATAGCAGCCGAAACAAGCCCGACAGCTAATTTCCTAAAAGCAAAACGAGTTTGCTTCTCCCCAAAAAACTTTTTCATTAAAATCCCTTTCAAATTATTCTAAAAAGAATAACAAATCCTTTAACCAGAGAATGGGCAACAGTAAGCTATTGCATTCATTCATCTGAATCCCCTAACAAAAATTCCCTAATCAACAATCTCTTATAACTTTTATCTTATTCATAATATCTCCTAAATCGCAATAATCTGTCTAAATTATATCATACAATCCTATATTTTGTTAACGTTTTTACCTAAAAGAAAGATTTTGGGATACAAAAAAACCAAGTCTTTCGACTTGGTTGATTTCTATGATTGGAAACTCTATTATTTAAGAGTAACTGAAGCGCCTGCTTCTTCCAATTTAGCTTTAAGTTCTTCAGCTTCTGCTGCAGCAACGCCTTCTTTGATAACGTTTGGTGCACCATCAACAAGTTCTTTAGCTTCTTTAAGGCCAAGACCAGTGATTTCGCGTACAACTTTGATAACGCCGACTTTCTTGTCGCCAGCTGCAGTCAATTCAACGTCAAATGAATCTTTAGCAGCGGCAGCTTCACCAGCACCAGCAGCAGCTACAGCTACAGGAGCAGCTGCAGTTACACCAAATTCTTCTTC
>CAUSZI010000002.1:0-100608 GCA_963536045.1 uncultured Streptococcus sp. | reverse complement strand
GACAACTATATTAGTATATCACCCAACCACACCTCCTGTCAATACCTTTTCTAATTTTTTTTCGTTTTTTTAAATTTTTATTTTTTTACTAAGTATAAAGTTAATTCTTTGTAAGTAGGGGCTTGTTTATATCATCTGACAGTATAACTTTCTATAAAATAAAAAGGTTGAGAATCATGCTCTCAACCTTCTTTTCTCATTTATTTGACTTCTAACAGGCCAATATCTCCATCCTCTCGACGGTATATAACATTCGTGCTGCTGTCCTCTGCATCGGAATAGATAAAGAAATCATGTCCCAATAAATCCATTTGCAGAATCGCTTCTTCCAAGTCCATCGGCTTCAAATCTATGTGTTTTGAACGGACAACTTTTGACGGAATTTCTTCTGACTCTTCAGCAAAGGAATCTGTGAAAAGCTGGCTTGTAGCAACCTTATTGCGATTCTTTCTTTCAATTTTGGTCTTGTTTTTGCGGATTTGGCGCTCAATCTTATCTGTGACCAAATCAATTGATCCATACATGTCCTGAGAGATATCTTCTGCACGAAGAGTGATGGAGCCTAGCGGAATTGTCACTTCCACTTTCGCAGTCTTTTCACGGTAAACCTTGAGGTTCACACGTGCATCAAGTTCTTGCTCTGCTTGGAAATACTTCTCAATCTTCTCAAGTTTAGAAACTACGTAGTCACGGAGAGCATCTGTTACTTCTAGGTTTTCACCACGGATACTATATTTAAGCATATAAGTACCTTCTTTCTAAACATAAATGTTTTATTTATAATATCATTATAACGCTTTCATTCTTTTTTTGCAAATTTTTTCTTATCTTGCGATTGAAAATGTCAAAATTTCTTTCACTCCTACTTCCAGCAATATTTGCTTAGCCAATTGCAAGGTTTTTCCAGTCGTATAAATATCATCAACCAGCAAAATTTTATCTGGCAAATCAATTCCTTTCCTAATTTCAAAAGCTTGCTGCGTCAGCAGACGCTCCTCACGTGTCTTGCTCGACTGTGCTAGGGTGTCTTTTTTCTCTAAGATATTTCTATATGCTACTTTTCCTGCGTCTAAAATCCCCTGCACTTGATTAAATCCTCGAACTTGAAATTTTTCGACACTGACTGGAATCGGAACAATGGTATGCTCTCTAAACATTCTGACTGCTTTTTTAGCTGCTTTTGCAAATACAAAGCGTAACGCATAGTCTCCCTGAAACTTGTATTGACTGAAATAATCCTTCATTGCATCATTATAGGTAAATAGTGACTGATGCTGGACTTGATTGCCCTCTTCCTCCCATTTTTGGCAATCTGTACATAAATCTGATTTCCCGTTGCGAAAACAGCGAGGGCAATGCTCTTCAGATATGCGTTCAAAATTTTGATAACAAGTGGAGCAGCAGCTTGGTCCTTCTCCTTTTAATAGAAAAAGCTGCAAAAAACTATCTTTCTCCTCAATTTGCCCTTTACATAAAAGACACTCTGTCACAATCCCGCCTCCTTATTCATATCTCTCATTTCTCGAATTGCCTTTTCCATATCAAGGGTAGTCCCATCATGAAAAAATAGCAACTGTCCAGTAGGTCTATCCATACTGCGACCAACTCGGCCTGAAATCTGAACCAGAGCACTACGGCTGAACAAGCGATGATTGGCTTCCAAGACAAAAACATCTACGCCAGGAAAGGTTACCCCACGCTCTAAAATAGTCGTTGTCACCAAAATAGTGATCTCCTTGCGACGAAACTGTTCGACAATTTCCAGACGATTTTCTGTTGTGGAGGCGACAAAAGCCAGCTTTTCATCTGGCAGAGCAATCTGCAAAGCCTGAGCAAAATCCTCTCCTCTTTGAATTTCTGCAGCAAATATCAAGAGAGGAAATTTAGTCTTTCTCTGTTTTTCTATATGTTTTAAAAGCTTAGGTGCTATTTTCTTCTTCTGAAGATGCTTTTGAAAATCAGATAACCAAACTTTCTGAGGGATAGTCAAGGGATTACCATGAAATCTTCTGGGAAGACTCAGGCGCTTCAGCTCACCTTTTTGAACTCTTTTATCCAGTTCATCTGTGGAAGTGGCTGTCAGAAAAATAGTTGTAGCACCCTCTTTCACAGAACGCTCTACTGCGTGATACAGCATGGGATTATCCACATAAGGAAAAGCATCTACCTCGTCAACAATCAGCAAATCAAAAGCTTGATAAAATTTCAAGAGCTGATGGGTGGTCGTAATCACCAAGGGGCTGCGAAAATAAGCTTCTGATTCCCCATGCAGAAGAGCTATTTCACAAGAAAAGTCTTCTTTTAGGCGCCGATAAAGCTCTAAACAAACATCAATCCGCGGACTGGCCAAGCAAACAGAACCACCTCTATCAATAACTCTTGCAAGTACTTGGTAAATCATTTCTGTTTTTCCAGCGCCAGTAACAGCATGCACTAACATATTCTGTCTTTTCTCTAGCGCATCAAGTAAGCCTTTGGAGACCTTCCCCTGAAAGGCTGTTAGCTGCCCCTGCCATTTAAGTACCTGATTCTTAGGAAAATCCTCTTGGGGAAAATAGTAGAGTTTTTGGTCACTACGTACCCGACCCAAGATTAAGCATTCTCTACAATAATAAGCTCCAACCGCCAGTTGGTTTTCTCGTTCAATCAAGCTGTTGCAGCGTCCACAGAGGAGCTTGCCTTTTTCTTCTTGGATACTGGGAATTTCTTTTGCTTTTGCTCGCAAGC
The DNA here is from genome assembly GCA_963536045.1 of uncultured Streptococcus sp. Lineage (GTDB taxonomy): Bacteria > Bacillota > Bacilli > Lactobacillales > Streptococcaceae > Streptococcus. The sequence continues at coordinate 97,881 of CAUSZI010000002.1, read as the reverse complement.
TAGGCTCTAACTGACTTTCTGTAAATATCCGTCCTAAACAATCTTGTAACTCTAACATACTTATATATTCGTAATTTTTTGGCAAAATTCATCTTTTTTTGTAAAATATAGTTATGGAATTTAAGACAATTAAAGAAGATGGCATGGTTCAAGAGGAAATTAAAAAATCCCGCTTTATCTGCCATGTAAAACGAGTTTACTCCGAGGAAGAGGCTCGCGCTTTTATCGCTGCTATAAAAAAAGAACATTACAAGGCTACTCATAACTGCTCTGCTTTTATCATTGGAGAAAAGAGCGATATTAAGCGGACCAGTGATGACGGAGAACCCAGCGGAACAGCTGGAGTTCCCATGCTGGGAGTCCTAGAAAAGCATGAATTGACCAATCTTTGCGTGGTCGTTACTCGCTATTTTGGCGGTATTAAGCTAGGAGCCGGCGGTCTGATTCGAGCTTATGCCGGCAGTGTTGCTCTGGCTATTAAGGAGATTGGACTGGTTGAGATAAAAGAACAAGCCGGCCTGCGCCTAAAACTGTCTTACAGCCAATATCAGGATTTTGCGAATTTTCTTAAGGTTCAAAACTTAGAAGAAACCGATACTATCTTTACCGAATTAGTTGATACAACCATTTATATTGACAAAAATATCAAAGAAACCACTAAGAGAAAATTAACAGAATTTTTCAACGGAAAAATAGAACCAACTGACTTAGGCTTGCGAGAAGTTGAAGTGCATGCTATACTAGATGAAGAAAATTAAAGGAGAAAATTATGGCATTTGGAAAATTAATGCAAGGATTAGCTGGAAATTTCAGCTAACAAAATGTTGATCAACTTTCAAAAGAATACGGACAATATTTACTTGAAGGTGAGGTTATCCAGAGCGGCTATACTCTGATTCGTGACTCTATCTTATTTACAAATATTCGCATTATTTTTACTGACAAGCAAGGAGCAACTGGCCGGAAGATGTCTGTGAAATCAATTTTTCTGATGAATATTGTGGACGTTGATATGGAAACTGCTGGAGCTGGTATTGATGATAGTGAAATTACAATCACTTATTTAGACAATGCCTTTTTAAAAGCCCTCAACGAGTTCCCTAAGAAGCATAAGTTCGAATTTCCTAAAAAGGCAGATATTGCACCCTTATATAAATATCTATTTGAATTAGCCTATAATAATCGTTTGAAAATTAATGGTTTAATCTAATATAAAAAATTCCTATCACTTTGATAGGATTTTTATATTTTACAAAGCGCTTGTTTCATTTTATACTAATTCTATTAAATTATATTGAGGTATATATCCTATGTCACGTATTTATCAAAACATTACAGAACTAATTGGGCAAACTCCCATCGTCAAATTGAACAACTTGGTTCCAGAAGGAGCCGCTGAGGTTTATGTGAAGTTAGAAGCTTTCAATCCTGGCTCTTCTGTTAAAGACCGGATTGCTCTCAGCATGATTGAGGCGGCGGAACGCGATGGCCTTATTAAGCCTGGCGATACTATCGTTGAAGCAACCAGCGGAAATACCGGTATTGGTCTTTCATGGGTTGGAGCAGCTAAAGGTTACAAGGTCGTCATTGTTATGCCAGAGACCATGAGTGTGGAGCGCCGCAAGATTATCCAAGCTTATGGTGCTGAGTTAGTCTTGACTCCGGGTAGCGAGGGAATGAAAGGCGCTATTGCAAAAGCACAAGAAATCGCCCAAGAACGAAATGGCTGGCTGCCACTGCAATTTAATAATCCGGCCAATCCAGAGGTTCACGAACGAACAACAGGAGCAGAAATCATCGCTGCTTTCGGTGAAACTGGACTGGACGCTTTTGTTGGCGGTGTCGGAACTGGCGGAACCATTTCTGGTGTGTCTCATGCTCTCAAAAAAGTTAATCCGGACATCCAAATCTACGCAGTTGAAGCAGACGAATCTGCTATCCTTTCTGGTGAGAAGCCAGGTCCTCACAAAATCCAAGGGCTTTCTGCCGGATTCATTCCAAAGACCTTAGATACAGAAGCCTACAACGGTATTGTCCGCGTAACTTCTGATCAAGCACTGGAATTTGGACGCTATATTGGCGGTCAGGAAGGCTTCTTAGTGGGAATTTCATCTGCTGCTGCTATTTTCGCAGCTATTGAAGTAGCGAAAAAACTAGGAGCTGGCAAAAAAGTCCTTGCTCTGGCACCTGATAACGGCGAACGCTATCTGTCTACCGCTCTCTATGAATTTGATGCTTAGTATTTTTTGAAAACATGTCCATTTCAACTTAGCACTCGGCTAGGAATTGAATGGCAATTCTATCTAAAACAAAAATATCCTGTTCGATAAGAGAACAGGATATTTTTTAAACTTTTTCTTCTTTTAAGAATTTTTTTGCCTCTTTGATCCAGATAGGTAGCTGTCTGCCTAAAGGCTCAAAACCAATTTTACAGCGGTCGTTTGAAAAGCGGTGGCGTCTAGGGAGGCGGTGCTTTTCTTCCTCTAGGGTTCGCATGGACAGACTGGACTTCCCAGAAAATTCATCATAGTCCACAACCTGTACTAAGACTTGCTGGCCAATCTTTACACTATCATGGATATTCTCAATATAACCCGGACGAATTTCTGAGATATGAATCAGACCAATTGTTCCGTTTTCCAGTTCAACAAAAGCTCCATAAGGCTGAATCCCAGTGATTTTGCCTTTTAATTTATCACCGATTTTCATCAGTCTTCAACCTCAATGGTCTCAATCACAACATCTTCCACCGGCTTGTCCATAGCGCTCGTTTCAACAGCTGCAATCTTGTCCAAAACTTGGTAGGACGCTTCATCAGCCAGCTGACCAAAGACAGTGTGGCGCCGATCCAAATGCGGTGTTCCTCCCTGGCTGGCATAGACTTCAGCAATAGCTTCAGGCCAGCCGCCGCGACTCAATTCCTTAGCCGAATAAGGAAGATTTTTATTTTGAACAATGAAAAATTGACTGCCGTTAGTATTTGGCCCAGCATTTGCCATGGAAAGAGCCCCACGAATATTGTAAAGCTCAGGTGAAAACTCATCTTCAAATTTCTCACCATAGATAGACTGACCGCCCATACCGGTACCAGTAGGATCACCACCCTGAATCATAAAGTCCTGAATAATGCGGTGGAAAATCACACCGTCATAATAACCATCTTTAGCAAGGGCAATAAAGTTGGCTACTGTTTTTGGTGCCTGTTCTGGAAACAGCTGAACTTTCATGTCACCGTGATTAGTCTTGATAGTCGCTTTTGGACCTTCTGTTGCTGCAAGTTCTACTTGTGGAAAATGTAATTCTTTTTCTACCATACCTAACTCCTCTAAAGCGGCAAAAATACCGTCTTCTTCTACTGTTTTTGTAATATAATCTGCTCTTTTTCGCAGTTCTTCATGGGAAACGCCCATGGCAAGGCCAATTCCGGCATAGTCAAACAATTCCAGATCATTGAGTCCGTCGCCAAAAACCATGACATTTTCAGGTTTCAAGCCCAGATGCTCGACAACCTTGGAAACTCCGGCTGCCTTGGAACCTTCTGTCGGCACGACATCTGACGAATGAGGATGCCAGCGAACCAAACGCAGATGCTCCGCTAACGCCTCTGGCAACTGCAGGCCATCTCCTCTATCCTCAAAAGTCCAAAGCTGATAAATATCTTTGTCTAAATGAAAGTCTGGATTTACAGGCAAATCTGGATAAACCACATCAATGGCCTCTGAAATCAGAGAATTTCGATTGGACAAGGCTGCTCCATGACTGCCGACCAAACCATAGTCAATCCCTACTTCCTGAGCCCAAGCAATATAGGACATCACTCTATCAGACGGGATAACCGTCTGAGAAATCATCTTCCCTTTGCTGTCTTCGACATAGGCTCCGTTCAGGGTAACGAAAAAGTCTGGCTGCAAAGCTCTCAGCTCCGGCACGACACCAAACATTCCTCGACCAGACGCAATACCCGTCAAAATCCCTTTGGTTTTCAACTGCTTGAAAACTGTCTGGATAGAATCTGGGATAAAACCTGTATCCTTGACTCGCAGGGTATCATCTATATCGAAAAAGACAATTTTTATCTTTTTTGCCTTATACTTTAATTTTGCGTCCATATCTCCCCTTGTCCAATCTTCATCTTTTCTATTATACCATTAAAAGTCTTCTTGTGGGACAAGATGGTGCTGAAAAGCATAAACAACTGCCTGAGTGCGGTCGCTCACCTCCAATTTGGACAGAATATTGGAGACATGAGTCTTGACCGTTTTGAGGGAAATGAAGAGCTCATCCGCAATCCGTTGATTCTCATATCCCTTGGCTAAAAGCCCTAAAATATCACGCTCGCGAGCTGTCAAATCCTCGTGAAGCTCGATATGGTTACGATGATACTCCACTTTCTTGCTGACCTCTGTTTCAATGGCAAATTCTCCCTTGGCCACTTTTTTAACGGCACGCAGAATTTCTTCAGCACTGGAAGTCTTAAGCATATATCCGTGAGCCCCTGCATCCAGAACTGGATAGATTTTTTCATTATCCAGATAAGAAGTCAAAATCAGAATTTTTGCTTCTGGCCACTCTTTTAAAATGGCCAGTGTCGCTTCAATCCCATTCATCTCAGGCATGACAATATCCATGATAATCACATCCGGATGTTCTGCCAAAGCCTTCTCCACACCTTCTTTGCCATTAATTGCTTCGGATACCTCTGCTATATCCTCTTGCAGTTCCAGATAACTTTTTAATCCCAATCTGACCATTTGGTGGTCATCCACTAACAATATCTTCATGATTTTCTCCTTCTAGTAAAGGTATCGTTATTTCAATAGAAAGACCTTTTCTGGGGGCTGTCAAAAGCTTAAAGGTACCCGCCATATCCCTTACACGGTCTTCCATATTTTTCAAGCCGTAGCTGAGTTCATCCTGAGCCAGCGGATCAAAACCGACGCCATTATCAGACACCTTGATTTTAAGCTCATTAGGTGCCTGATAGAGGTAAATATCCAGCCGACTGGCTTGGGCATGCCGCAGTGTGTTGTTGATAATTTCCTGCATGATTCTGAAGACATGCTCCTCCATCTGTTTGGGTAGATGTCCAACCTGATGATTGAAGTGAACATCAATGTCGCTTTTATCAGTCAGCTCCTTGATAATCACATCCATGCCTTCAACCAGAGTCTTATTTTCCAGCTCTGTAGGTCGCAGGTGGAGCAGGAGAATCCGCAAATCCTTCTGGGCTGTGTCCAGAATATCTGCAATCCCCTTGAGCTGCTTTTGCAGTTTTTGTCCATCAAGCCGTTCTACATTTCCAGCCACTCCTGACAGAATCATATTGGCTGCAAATAATTCCTGACTGACAGTATCGTGCAAGTCACGCGCAATCCGCCGCCGTTCTTTTTCGATAATTTTCTCTTCCGTCTGCAGGGTTTGGTTTTCAGACTTTTGGAGATTCTCTGTCAGACGGTGCAGCCTTCTTTCGAGCTGATGCAGAGAGCGATCCAGCTCAGGCTGGTCTGTCGGCTCCAGCCTCCGTCCATCCAGCAAATGCCGAAGATTTTTTTGCACATGGGCTACCGACAGATATTGTATCAAGCGAGCTGCTATCACAATCAGAATGGTCAGTGATAAACCGATAATTACAACAAAGAACACAAAAGACTGTAACAGCTCCAAATCATTAAAGAGCTCCTGCCAAGTGAAATCAAAAATATTAAAAATATAATGAAAGATGATAAATAAGACAAAGAAAGTATAGAGGAGAATGAGAAAATAATTTGATTTCTTCACTTTCTGACAACCTCCACATTTCCTAAGAAGCTGACGAGGACTATCTTCACTGTCTTATTGGCCCGTTTATAGTCTGGTGTCGTCAGCGAAATGGTTTCATTGCGCAGCTTGCGGGATGGATGATGCAGAAAGTTTAGTTCCCCGTAAAGAGTATTGATTTGCAACTGAATTTCCACATCCAGCGGCACAATAATCTTGGTATCGCCAAAACCTTTTCGAATGACAATGACATTATCATGGTTGACCAAAATCACGTCTTCCAAATGAATGGTGTCTTTCCCAACGATGCGCAAAAGATTGATGTCGTGAAATTGGCAGCTGTCCTTAGAAAAATGCTGAAGATCCCCCAACCAGCGATTCTTTTCACTCTGAATTTCCACATCTTCTTCGTAAATGAGATGGGTTTCTTGATTTTCCTTATAGATATAAGGATAGGCGACAATCATCCCATAAACAAGCGCAAATAAAAGGGCAGCAATGACGTAGGGATTGAGCATAATAATGAAAAACAGCATAATCATGGAAGCGACCAGCAGAAAATTCCCTTTTTGCTTGCCGAAGTAATAATAGAGCAGCAGCAAAAAAAGGACCAAGATAATGACAACTCGTGAAAAATCAGCTGCCAACATGGTAACCAATGCCATGGATAATAAGACTGTTTCAACAAAGACAAATAATTGAACCTTCCACATAGCCATTTCCTTTCTCTACCATCCTATTTTAACAAAATTAAACCAAAAATCCTCCGTCCAAGGCATGAAATGGGGAAATTTGTCCAGCAAAAAAGAAAAAACCATCCGTTTTAAGCTAAAAAACTTAAAATGGACGGTTTATTAATCAACTATCAGATGAGCTAGAACTTGTTCCATGTCCACTATCTTCAGACGATGAGCTGCTCTTTGAGCTGCTACTAGACGATGAAGATGACGAGCTAGATGACGATGGTGTTGTTGCTTCTGTCACGTAAAGAGTGATTTTTTCATTAGACTTGAGGTCGATTGTCTGGCCTGCTGCTGGTGACTGGGAAGTTACCAAGTCTGCCTGAGTCGAAGTGACTGAACGGTCAACAACTCGCTCAATTCGGGAAGAAGAAATTCCCATTTGAATCAAGTAAGAACGTGCATTAGCGTAGGTATACTGCATGCTACCAAAGTCAGGCATGGATACACTAGTTACTTCTTTGGCTACTGTCAGCTTGATCTTATGATTAGAAGTCAAATCATAGGTCGAACCAGCTGCCGGAGACTGACGAATCACCTGACCTGGCTCGTACTCGTCCGATTCCTCCTCAACAATCTCAATTAATTTCTCAGAAACATTATAGTTTGTTTTCAGATTTTCAACCACGGCTGATTTTGCTTGACCGACATAATCTTCCATTACAAAGGTCTTGGGTCCCTTGGAAATAATCAGGTCAATCTTGCTTCCTTCGCGGCGCTGACTATTAGCCTGTGGATCAGTTTTAATGACTTTGCCGGATTCGACATTGTCGCTGTATTCTTCCTTTTCGTCTCCGACAACCAGCTTCTTAGCTTCAATAGCGGAGCGAGCCTCTGCTACAGTCTGACCAGAAACATCTGGCACGCTGGTATTGGATGGGCTATTATAAAGAAGGACAACAAAAGCCGCCAAAACCAATAGGACTGCAAAGAAAAGTACCTTGTAACGCGTTCTCAAACGACGTTTCTTTGGAACTTTCTTAACCGCATCTGATGTCTCTTCCTTAACTTCATCCGCTTCCGTTTTAGCTGGAGTTGGCTTAACAGGTGGAACTGCTGGCTGCGGTACAGGTGAGATTTTTGGCAAGGTCTTGGTGTCTGCTTTCGCAACATCATCAAAGACCAATTTCTTTTCATTACGGCGCTCATAAGATAAGCTGCTGGACAAGTCGACATACATCTCTGCAACTGACTGATAACGATCCGTCAGTTTTTTGGCTGTTGCCTTAATGACGACATTTTCCAAGGCCTGAGGAACATTAGGATTTTCAGAAATGATGGATGGCAGCGGCTTTTGGAAATGCTGCAGGGCAATCGTAACGGCGCTATCCCCATCATAAGGGATATGACCAGTCAGCATTTCATAAAAAATAATCCCCATCGCATAAATATCACTCTGAACAGTTGCTTTAGAGCCACGTGCCTGCTCAGGCGATAGATAATGAACCGAGCCTAGCATTGAGTTAGTCTGAGTCAGACTTGTCTCCGCAAAGGCCACCGCAATCCCAAAGTCTGTTACCTTGGCATTACCATCTGGGGTTAAGAGGACATTTTGTGGTTTCAGGTCACGATGGACAATGCCGCGTGTATGCGCCAAGCGCATGGCCAGCAAGATTTGTCCCATGATTCTGACTGCTTCTTCATTTGAAATCGGAGAATTCTCTTTGATATAGCGCTTGAGGTCAAGACCTGCCACGTATTCCATAGCCAGATACTGCTGGCCGTCTTCTTCTCCAATATCAGTGATCCGAACGATGTGCGGATGGTCCAAGTCAGCCATCGCCTTAGCTTCCCGCTGGAAACGCGCGACAGCGATAGGATCTGTCTGGTAATTGGTCCTAAGAACCTTTACCGCAACTTCCTCACCATCCAAAATCAAGTCCTTGGCCAGATAGACATCTGCCATGCCTCCGCGGCCAATCTGCTTGATGATTTTATATCGCCCGGCAAAGATTTTGCCGATTTGAATCATGCCTTATCCTCCTTGTCAAAGCGAACCAGAGCAACTGTGATGTTATCCAGCCCTCCAGCATTGTTGGCAAAGCGAATTAAGGTTTGTGTTTTTTCAGACAGGCTGATGTCGCTGGTGACAATGTCACAAATTTCACTATCTGAAATCATATTGGTCAGACCGTCACTGTTGAGCAGAAGATAGTCACCATCTTCCAAGGTAATCATGCCATAATCAGGCTGTACTTCGTCTTTTTGACCAATAGACTGGGTAATGATATTCTTCTGCGGATGACGCTCTGCTTCTTCTGGAGTAATCTGTCCAGCTTTCAACAAAGCATTAACAAGCGAGTGGTCATTAGTCAGCTGACGGTATTCATCACCGCGGATCAAGCCGATGCGAGAATCACCGATATGGGCATAGATGGCTTGATTATCAATGATAGCCAAGGCTTCCAAAGTCGTGCCCATGCCCTTGTATTCTTCATCTTGACCAAATTGATGAATGCGCTGATTTTCCTTTTCCAAGTGCTCTGCAAACCATTCACGTACTTGATTCACCGAATCAATCTGTGTATCAACCCAGGCAGCTCCTAAGTCTGTCACAGCCATTTCACTGGCAATATTTCCAGCTCTGTGGCCGCCCATACCATCTGCCAAGATGATAAGGGTCTTGCCCGCCCGATTCACAAAAAGATTGGCATAATCTTGGTTATTTGTACGCTTTTGACCAACATCTGTTAATAATGAAATTTCCATACTGTCAGTTTCCTCCTCTTATTCCGATATCTTCCTAAATTGACTGATAAAAAATCCGTCGCTTTCATATAATTCCGGCGTAATTAAGATACAGCCGTCTTTGACGATATCTTTTCTTTCATGGTCTAATAAGACTTGCTCAAAATTCGGATGACTGGCCAGAAATTTCTCGACAACCTCAAAATTCTCTTTGGCCATAATCGTGCAAGTACTATAAGCTATTATACCACCTTTACGTAGACTTTGACAAACGCTGTCTAGTATATCCAGCTGAATTTTTTGTAAATTCTCAAAATCTGCATTTTCTTTATTATATTTTATATCTGGTTTGCGGCGAATTAAGCCAATACCAGAGCAAGGAGCGTCCACCAGGATTTTATCGAAAGCATCTGGGCCAAAAGTCTCAAACACCTTGGTCGCATCTAGTTTTTTCGTAGTGATTTTATCTGCCAAGCCCAGCCGTTCTGCATTTTCTTCTACGAGCTCTAACTTATGAGCATAGAGATCCAAGGCCGTAATGTGGCCGCTCGTCAGATAGGAAGCCATGTGAACAGTCTTGCCGCCTGGTGCACTGCAAGCATCCAAAATCTGCTCCTCTCCTTCTATGGCTAGAGTTGGCGCCACCAATTGACTAGACTCATCCTGAATCGTAATCACTCCGCTTTCAAAGAGCTGATGCCCAGCAAAATGTCCTTGTCTCTTAACCAAGGCTGACGGAGACAAGAGCGAGTCCTCAACCCCTAAAAGCTGACGAAGCTCTGCCTTGCGCGACATATCCGTCACGCGAATGCTGGCCTTGCTGCGAACAAAGAGACTAGCAAAGATAGCTAGAGCTCTTTCTTCGCCATACTCTTCTATCAATGCTTTGACCAGCCAGACCGGTAGAGAATACTGGATCGAATAGCGCTTGTTTTTGCGCTTAATTGTTTTAAAATCAGCTACACCCTCACGCTCAATCCTGCGTAACAAGGCATTGACAAATTTTTCGCTGCCGCGCTTACGGATTTTCGCAATTTCAACAGCCTCATGAACAGCTGCATGCTGAGGGATTTTATCCAGATAGAGCATCTGGTACAGACTGAGCATAAGCAGAATGTAGAGCCAGTTATCCAATTTGTCCCTATCCTCAATCAGATGGGATAAATACCATTCCAGAGTGATTTTCCGAGCAATTGTCCCGTAAACCAGCTCTGTTACCAGACCTTTATCTGCTTGACTCAGCGGACTTTGACTCAGAGCTCGGTTTAAGGCGATATTGGAATAGGCGCCTTCTTCAAAAACTTCTTCCAAAATTTCCAAGGCCTGCCAACGGGCCGTTTTTTGCTTACTTTCCAAAAGTATCTCCTATGGACAGGCTGCGGCCCAGTCCATTCAAAAAATCAACGATAGCCATCTTGGGCTTACCAGCAGGCTGAACTGTCTTCAGCGAGAGGGCTCCCTGACCAGCTGCGACCACAAGATCTTTTTTACTAATAGACAATATCTGTCCCGGTTGACCGCTGCCAGCTGCCATATCTGCTTGGTAAATCTTAAAGCGTTGCCCCTGCAGCAAGGTATGAGCTACTGGCCAAGGATACATGCCACGAATTTGATTGAAAATTTGGCGGTTTGTTTTGCTCCAGTCTATCCGCTCTTCTTCTGGACTGATATTCGGAGAGAAAGTGACCTGGCTAGGATCCTGCGGCTGAGGTGTAATCTGCCCTGCCCTATAAGCTGGCAGCACATCCAATAATAGATCTCGCCCGATAAGCGCCAATTTCTCAAAGAGAGTTCCGACATTGTCAGTCTCTTCAATCGGCGTCGCCTTGCTGGCTATCATGTCTCCAGCATCCATTTCCTTGACCATTTCCATAATCGTAACGCCTGCCTGCTCATCGCCGTTGATCAAAGCGTAGTGAATAGGCGCACCGCCTCGGTATTTAGGCAGCAAAGAGGCATGAACATTCACCGCAAAGTCAACACTATCCAGCAAACGGCTAGGCAAAAACTGCCCAAAAGCAGCTGTGACAATACCATCTGCTTCTAAGTTCATCAACTCCTCTAAATCCGAGCTTTGAGCCAGCTTTTCCGGTTGATAAACCGGCAGCTTGTATTCCAAGGCCAATTCTTTTACTGGAGTCATGCGAATCTCTCTTTTACGGCCGACGGCACGGTCCGGCTGCGTTACCACTGCTAACACTTCGTATTGACCGCTGTCCAGCAGCCCTTTTAGGACAGTCGCTGAGAAATCCGGTGTTCCCATAAATATTATTCTCATCATTTTCAACTATTGATTCCTTCTTTGTTCCTTCCCTTATTATATCAGAAGTCGCCTGCAACTACCTTAATCTCGGCTAAAAAGCTTTACATAAAATTTTGTGGTTCATTATCAATTGTCAGCCGTAAATCTTTATTGTCCCGATTCTGTGTCCAGTCCAAGACTTGATTTAACGTCGCCTGCAGCTTGTCTTCAAAGCGATATTTGAGCAAAATCTGATAATGATAGAGATTATGGGTGCGGGCAATCGGCTTCGGCGTTGGACCTAAAATTTGCACTTTTTCTGACAGATCGCTCCGCAGAATATCCATAACCTCATAGGCTTTTCGCACTGCTGTCTCTTCGTCCTTGTGCGACAGGGTTAGACCGACCGTAAAGTAATATGGCGGATAGCCTAGCTGCCGGCGGATTCCCATTTCATAAGCATAAAAACCTTCATAATCCTGCTGCTTGGCAAACTCAATGGCATAATGATGAGGATTGTAGGACTGGATAAAGACCTGACCAGCCTTTTCAGCCCGACCAGCACGGCCAGCCACCTGAGTCAGCAGCTGGAAAGTTCGCTCTGAAGAGCGAAAGTCTGGCAGATTAAGAGCTGTGTCTGCATTAAGAACGCCAACTAGCGTCACATTTGGAAAATCCAATCCCTTGGCAATCATCTGAGTGCCTAAGAGAATATCTGCCTGTCCCTGACCAAAGCTTTCTAAAATAGCTTCATGACTGCCCTTCTTACGTGTCGTATCTACATCCATCCGCAAAATGCGAGCCTGTGGAAAGAGCTGAACCAACTCATCATAAGCTTTCTGCGTCCCAGTCCCATAATAGCGAATGCTGCGGCTGGCACAGTTAGGGCAACTCTGAGGAATGTTCTTAGTAAAGCCACAGTAGTGGCAGTTCATGGTCTTAGTGTCCATATGCAGGGTCAGAGAAATATCACAGTTGGGACAGCTGTCAACGGTCCCACATTCCCGACACATAACAAAGCTAGAATACCCCCGCCTGTTGAGCATGAGAACCGTCTGCTCTCCCTTATCCAGACGATCTTGAATAGCCTCTAGCAGGACTGGGGTGAAATTACTGGCCTCATGCTGCCCGATATAATCCCGAAAATCCACCACTTCCACTTGAGGAATCTGCGCCAACGGATTTGCACGCTTGCTGAGCAGTTGAAAATCATAGACTCCACGGCTTGCTCGAGCACGACTCTCCAAGCTCGGAGTCGCCGAACCCAGCACTAAAACAGCTTGATTATACCGAGCTCGTAGGAGAGCTACCTCTCTTGCATGATAGCGAGGATTGGAATCCTGCTTATAAGAGGATTCATGCTCTTCATCAATGATGATGGCTCCAATATTTGTCAGCGGAGCAAAAATAGCTGAACGCGCGCCGACAACGACCTGAGCAGCTCCTCGCTCCACCTTGCGCCATTCATCATATTTCTCACCGTCAGACAGACCTGAATGCAAAATAGCAACTTGGTCGCCAAATCTAGAAATAAAGCGATCGGTTACCTGCGGAGTCAGAGAAATCTCTGGAACCAGCATGATAGCGGTCTTTCCCTGAGCCAGTGCCTCTGCGATGACCTGCAGGTAAACTTCAGTCTTCCCACTGCCCGTGACCCCTTCTAAGAGGACTGGCTGAGAATGACTCTGACCAATTTTCTGAGTGATTGCCGCAACTGCTGCGGCTTGTTCATCGTTTAAGGTCAGACTTTGCTTCTGCCGCTCCTTTTGGAAATAAGCAGCAGAACGGCTAACTTCTCTATCTTCAATGCTAATTAGATTTTCTTTGATAAAGTAATTAATAATATCCCGCGAAAAGTTTTCTCGCAAATCAGCCAAGAGCTGGCTGTCCTGCTGCTCCAGCAAGACTTCTTTTAATGCTTGTTTTTTCTTGGCCTGTCGGGGAAAGTCATGATTTTGCAGAGCGGCATGATTGACCTGATACCATTTCTCAGTCTTAATATGCTTCTTGTCCGTCGCCTGATACTCCAGTCGAATGCGGCCAGTCTGGGTCAGTCGCATCAGCTTGGCCTGACTTTTCTTGTCCAAATCAGAAAAGCGAAGACTAGCCTCTTGACCAAAGATAGCTGACCGTTCCTCAACATTCAGCAGCTCCGTCGGATAGAGTAGTTTATCATAGCTGGAGTTGAGAAGACTAGGCAGCATGGCCTTTAAAAGGGAAATCTTATAAGAAAAGACTGACTTGCGCAACTCATCCGCCAGCCAGAGCTGTTCCTGGTTCAAGACGGGCCTGAAATCAAGGACTTCCGCAATTTCCTTCAGCTCTTCTTGGCCTCCCGTCTCATCAAAGCCAACCACAATCCCCTGAATCAGGCGATTTCCCTGCCCAAAAGGGACATGGACTCGCATGCCAGCTGCTAGCATTCCAGCAAACTCTTCTGGAATAACATAGCTATAGGGCTTGTCCGTCTGCATCAGAGGAACATCCACAATAATCTTTGCTAGCTTCACATTCTCACCCCACTTTCCTAAACGTCATTACAGAAAAAATAAGATTGAGCATCCCCAACCTTAAATCTTCTCACCTTCTTCTTTTTCTTTAGCGATTTGCTCTTTAATCTTGCGTTCTTCTTCTTCTTTACGCAGGCGCTCTTCTTCTGCCCGACGGCGAACTGCCTCGCGCTTGCCTTCTGGATCTGGATGAATAACGACATTGCCGGATTCAATTTCTTCCAAAGCACGAAGAGTGGATTTGACAGACTTGAATTCCTGCGTAGCGGGAGCTCCAGCTTCAAGCTCATGAGCGCGCTTAGCTTCTAAAATAACCAAGGAATATTTTGACGGAACCTTGTCCAGCAAAGTGTCAATAGACGGTTTTAACATCATAATTTTCTACCTAATTTCTAACTTTCTATCGAATAATCGTTTCATTTTTTGGAAGCATGTCCTGATAACGGCCGATAACACGGTCTACTCGGAAATGCTCTGCTTCAATCACGCGCTTGACACGGTCGGCAGCCAGCGGCACCTGATCATTGACAATGGCATAATCATACTCGCGCATAAGGGCAATTTCTTCTTTGGCCTTTTCAATGCGCTGAGCGATAATCTCCGCACTGTCTGTCCCACGACCCACCAAGCGGTCTTTAAGTTCTTCTAAGTCTGGAGGAGTCAAAAAAATAAAGACGGCATCTGGAACTTTTTTCTTGACTTGCAAAGCTCCCTGAACTTCAATCTCTAGGAAGACATCAATACCTTTATCCAGCGTTTCATTGACATAAGTCAGAGGCGTCCCATAGTAGTTTCCTACATACTCTGCGTACTCCAGCATCTGTCCCTGACGAATCAGCTCTTCAAACTCCTCGCGAGTACGGAAGAAATAGTCAACTCCATCCACTTCACCTGGACGCTGAGGACGAGTCGTCATGGATACCGAGTACTGAAATTGGTTATCAGTGCTTTCAAAAATTTCTCGTCTAACAGTCCCTTTTCCTACACCAGAGGGACCAGAAAAGACGATTAGTAAGCCTCGTTCCGTCATCATGTCTCCTTCACAGTCTTTCTATCTAGTGTAACAAAATTAGACTGATATTTCAAGAGGATAGGAAGAAATGTATGTGTCTAGAGTTTTGAGAAAATAGAAAAATAAGCAAGTAATCATACGGAAAATAAAATAGACCAGCAGAACATTCAAGAAAAAAGCAATCTGTTACCAGACTGCATTTCTTCTTTATTTTGCGTAGTCAACGGCCCGCATCTCACGGATAACCGTTACCTTGATATTGCCCGGATATTCCAAGTTGTTTTCGATCTTTTCACGAACATCGTGCGCCAAAATCGTAATCTTGTCATCCTTAATCTTGTCCGGCTGAACCATAATCCGGATTTCCCGGCCAGCTTGTAAAGCAAAACTGTTCTTGACACCCTTGAAACTATTAGCGATCTCTTCCAAATCTTGGAGACGCTTGATATAGCTTTCCAGAGATTCACTGCGAGCGCCTGGCCGAGCAGCACTGAGAGCGTCTGCTGCAGCTACGATAACGGCAATGACACTTTCTGCTTCCACATCCCCGTGGTGGCTGGCAATCGTATTAACAACAACTGGATGCTCCTTGTACTTCCGAGCCAGTTCTGTCCCGATTTCCACGTGGCTGCCTTCAACCTCACGGTCGATAGACTTGCCAATATCATGGAGGAAACCAGCACGGCGAGCTAAATTGGCATTTTCACCAAGCTCACCAGCGATAATACCGGAAAGTTTGGCAACCTCAATAGAATGCCGCAGGACGTTCTGACCATAAGAAGTACGGAACTGCAAGCGCCCCATGATTTTCATCAGATCAGGATGCAGGTTAGGAGCTCCAATTTCATAAGCTGCGGCTTCCCCGTACTCACGGATGCGATTGTCAATTTCCAGACGGTTCTTCTCAACCAACTCCTCGATGCGGGCTGGATGAATGCGACCATCTTTCAAAAGTGCTTCCATGGTCATACGAGCAATTTCGCGGCGAATCGGATCAAAACCTGATAAAGTGACCACTTCAGGCGTATCATCAATGATGACATCAATACCAGTCAGACTTTCAAAAGTTCGGATATTGCGACCTTCACGGCCAATAATCCGGCCCTTCATACTGTCATCTGGCAGATGTACCGTTGAGTTGGTTTGCTCAGCGACATAATCACCGGCAATACGCTGCATGGCTTGGACCAAGATATTCTTCGCAACCTTGTCAGATCGCTCTTTGATATCTTGCTCCGCATCCCGAATCCTAGTCGCAATCTCTTTAGAAAGCTTGTCCTCGGTCTGCGTCAAAATAATATCACGCGCTTCTGTCTGCGATAGCGAAGCAACTCGCTCCAGCTCTGCCGCCTTCTGCTTTTCAAGTTCCGCTACTTGTTCTTCACGCGCATCAATGTGTTTAGATTTATCTGAGAGACTTTGTTCTTTTTGCTCCAAAGCCTTTTCTTTGTTGCTTAAATTATCGTCTTTGCGGTCAAGGGTAGAAGCACGCTCTGTCAAGCGGCTTTCGATTTGTTTTAACTCTTGACGTTCAGACTTAAATTCTGCATCAACTTGTTCACGATATTTTCTGGCTTCTTCTTTTGCCTCCAAAAGTGCTTCTTTTTTAAGCGAACTTGTTTCCCGCTTGGCTTCTTTGACAATCAAATCAGCTTCGCGTTCAGCCTGTCCGCGTAAATTGGTTGCTTCTTGTTCAGCATTTAAAAGAGTAAGCTCTGCAGCTTCTTTAGATGATTTCATCTTAGCCGAGACACTTGCATATCCAATCACTAAACCAATGATGGCAGCAAAAACAGACATAATTATAGGAAATAGGTCCATGTTTTTACTCCAAATCTATTTAATTGTTGAATTCAAAATTCCATACTATTCTATCACAAATCTAAAAAATTCACAAACCTATTTTTTGAAATTCAAGAAAGCTTTTGTCCAATTTTCACCGACAAAATCATCAAAGTTTGTAGAAGCCTGAGTACCAAAACTTTTTCAAGACATAAGCAAGATTGTTCAAATTTTTCATTTTTCTAAAACTTAAACTTTATTCCCAAATAAAATTTTTTTATGCTATAATCAGAGAAGAAAATGTGTCTATGAGACAGGCTTTTTCTTCGTTAACAAGACAAACCTATGGCTTGATATCACTAGAAAAACCTTCTCGCACTTGCTACATTGTAAAGGAGAAACCATGTCTAAAGAAGTTATCGTTGAAAGCTTTGAGCTGGATCACACCATTGTCAAAGCGCCTTATGTCCGCCTCATTGGAGAGGAAACCGGCCCTAAAGGCGACATCATTTCCAATTTTGATATCCGTCTGGTTCAGCCTAACGAAGATTCAATCCCAACAGCCGGCCTGCATACCATTGAGCATTTACTGGCTATGT
Organism: uncultured Streptococcus sp.; assembly: GCA_963536045.1. Classification (GTDB taxonomy): domain Bacteria; phylum Bacillota; class Bacilli; order Lactobacillales; family Streptococcaceae; genus Streptococcus. The sequence goes on along the minus strand of CAUSZI010000002.1, from coordinate 80,551 downwards.
TGATTCGCAAGCGCATTGATGGTATGATTGACTGCTCGCCTTTTGGGTGCCGTACTGGTTTTCATATGATTATGTGGGGCCAACACAGCTCCAGCCAGATTGCTCAGGTCATTAAATCCTGTCTGGAAGAGATCGCTGAGTCAACTAGCTGGGAAGATGTCCCTGGAACAACCATTGAATCCTGCGGAAACTACAAGGATCACAGTCTTTTCTCAGCCAAAGAATGGGCCAAACTTATTCTCAGCCAAGGAATCTCAGATGATGCCTTTGAACGCCATGTGATTTAAAACAATAAAAAGTTCTCGAAATTGAGAACTTTTTTTGTGCATGTATAATGAAATCCATCAACAAACTAGAAAGCCAGCTGCTGAAGAAATGTTCAAAGATAACTAGAAATCAAGCGAGTCAGCATGACCCGGTCCATTTCCGACGAAGTATCCAGTCTTACAGTTGATACTGAAGAGATAGGTGCCGTCTGGCTTGAAGAGGTTGTAGTAGCCATTTCCTTTGATAATATTGACGCGTTCCAGGATATAATTATCTCCAGAAATATAGCCACGTTCACGAGAAGTTTGCAAAATCTTCTCCAAAATGCCAGGATTGAAAGTCCAAGCCGGATTATTGACATCATCAATAGCCGCTTGGTTATAAGGGACACGACTGAGGTCTCTCTGCAGATTTACTCCGTTGCTAGGAAGACCATAACCAGAGTAAGAGCTGGAAGCTCCTGAACCAGGAGCAGATGCACTTGAACTGCCACTTGAACCTGCACCTGTACCTCCTTGATCAGTAGCAGGAGCTGGTGTTGGTACCTGTTGGCCGCGTCCTTGGGCAATCGCTGCCTTTAGAACTTCATCTAACTTGGCATTGCCACTTGATACATCTGAGAAGGTCGCATTTGTATTAGCCTTGGCATCCTTGTTCAAGACGCCGTCAGTGATCGCTCCGCCATCAAACTGTGAATTGACACTTTGGATAGCCGAAATCTGCTTGACCAAGGAATCATACTTGCTCTTAGCGGCATCATAGTCTTTGCTGCCTTTTAGCTTTTCAAGTAAGGTTTTTAATTTTTCCAAGTCGCCGAATTTACTGTTTTTGACAGCTGTCTGATTGCTATCTGTGAAAAATGCAGCATACTCATCATTAAAGGACTTCAGATCCTTAGCAGTATTATCAGAGCTAGAGGAAGACGAGCTCTTTTTGCTGGACTGCGATGTTGAAGAGCTAGAGCTTGTAACGGTCTTGTGACCCCAATTATGCCCCAGAGCAAAGTAAAGCCCTGTGCCCGCTACAGCAATCCCGAAAAGTCCTAAAACTGGATAAAGGAAAGCTTTTTTCTTGTAGAAAGGTGTCTTAGGAACCTGTAATTCCTTCTCATCAAGCGGCTCCGGAATAGGACCGTAAGATGTCTTTTGAACGGGAGCAGCAGGAATCGAATCCGCCTGCTCTGAGCGTTGACTGCGAGAACCTAAGGGGTTTGGAGTTGCTTCTGGCTCACTTGCAGTCTCAGTGCCTGTCGACTGAGCTGTTGGAATCTCCTGCTCACTTTCAACCTCTTGCCGTCTTTCTTTGATGAAGTCGGTCAAATCAGAAGAGGCTTGCTCAGCCTGAGCCGCTTCCAGCTCCTGCACCTTTCTGATTTTCTGGGTTTCAAATTTTCCAGCTTCGATTTCCTGACGGTGCTGCTTGATATACTTATCCAGCACATTATCGCTTTCATTCACACCGGCTTCCAGCTCCTCTTTCTTACGAGTAGCTTGTCCGACTGTCATTTCCTTGGCCTCTTCAAAATCAAGGACCGACTCTTTCTTTTCTTCTTCCGGTGAGTAGTTTTCTTCTTTCGTCACGGCAAATCCTTTCTAATCTAACTGACGTTTGACCCGCTGGCCAAAATACTGATACAAATCAACTTTTAAAGTACCATTATAAAGTTTGCGTTTTTTATCGGCCTGACTGCTGTATTTACTTTCAAAAGCTTCATCGCTAGTCAGGATAAACTTGCTCCAGGTTTTGAGCGGAGCAAAGGTTTCTCCCATTTCCTGATAAAGACGAGTCACAGCCTCATCATCTAGGAGGCGCTCCCCATACGGCGGATTAGAGATAATCACACCATTGATCTTATCTGTATGCAAATCCTGCAGACGCATCTGCTTAAAGCGAATCTGCTCTGCTACTCCTGCTTGCTCAGCATTTTTTTGAGCTAGCTCTACCATACGGCCATCGATATCCGAGCCAGAAATATCCAGTTGGATGGACTGATCAATCTGACTGAGTGCAGTCGAGCGAGCCTGGGCTACCAGGTCTTTATCCACCCAATTCCAGTCTTCAAAGGCAAAGGAACGATGGAGTCCCGGCGCCATCTTCATCCCTATCATGGCTGCCTCGATACAAAAGGTACCAGAGCCGCAAGTCGGGTCTATCAAAGGCTTATCCGGATACCAATTGGACAGGAGCAAAATAGCCGCTGCCATATTCTCCTTAATCGGTGCACCGCCTTTATCGACACGATAGCCACGTTTGAAGAGGCTGGACCCTGTCGTATCAATCATGACTGTCACTACATCTTTTAGGATAGAAACCTCTATCCTAAACTCAGCTCCATTTTCCTGCAGGGGCACCCCTTCCGGACGTGCATAATGCTTCTGCAGCTTCTTGACAACTGCCTTTTTAGAAATAGCCTGAACACTAGGCTCATTATGAAGTTTTGACTTGACGCATTTAGCCTTGGCAATAGGAAATTTAGCTCCAAGCGGTAGATAATTCTCCCAATCCAGAGCAAAAACTCCTTGAAAGAGCTCTTCAAAAGTCTTGGCTGGAAAACTGCCAACTACTATCTTAATCCGATCGGCCGCGCGCAGCCAGAGATTGGTTTGAATAATGGTACTGACATCACCCTCGAAGCGAACCCGGCCATTTTCGACCTGACAATCAAGCCCCAGCTCTCTGATTTCACGGCCGACGACAGCTTCCAGTCCTGCCGCTGCGGTCGCAATTAAATTAAATTTTTCTTTCATCTCAGCTTTAAAATGGATTCCAATCTATACAAACAAAGGGGGTGAGACAAAAATCGTGATTTCGTCACATCGATTTTCCTCACTCTCCCTTTTTAAATTTTGGGCTGAGAAGGTTTCGCTGCCATTTATCAGCTAGCTCATTCCTTGAAATATCCATCAGACAAATGAAGCAACAGCTAGTTGAACTTGGCAGAGAATAGAGCGCTCAGCCACTCTCTTGCTATTCTATTATAAAATTTAAAGAGGACAGGACTTGCCGTCCCAGCCTCAGCCTATATGCAATTTTCTGTAAGCCATGTTTTGTTCCGGAAATGACTAGGTACCATTTCCTTCGATAATCATCTGTCTACTGTTTCCAGTCAGAATGCTATGTTCGTTTCCACGCATTCCATGCCCCGACCAAAGTTTGGGTTGCTAGCTTGAGGGGTTTACCGCGTTCCACTTCTTCTGTTTCCAAAAGAACTACGTCACTGTGGCACTTTCAGACCTAATCAGACATATCCAAAGACTTAGCCCTTTCAGTCGCCGTAACGGAAAAATCCGTCCCTAGGCTTATTTCTTCGCCTAGCACAAACACTACCGGCATCACAGCCAGTGCTAGCATGGACTTTCCTCATGAAAATCTAAAATTTCCACGCGATTATCCAAAAATTGCACTGTTCTAAAAGAACCATTATTCACGATCCAGAATTTGTTTTCCGAATACTTCCTTTTCAAGACGGTTCAAGCGCTTCAAGATATCAAAATTAGTCGCAGAAGTCATCTGAGGGAAGCTTTCTGCAGTTGACTGAGTCGCTTGTGTTGATTGGACAGGCTGAGTCGGCTGAACTGGTGCTTTTTCAACCGGCTTCGCAGCTAATTCTTCCTTGAGACGGCGATTTTCCTCACGTAGCTCCTTTACCAAGGCTGCATAAGTCTCATAATCCTTGATAATATCGTCCAAAAACTCATCCACTTCAGACTTACTATAGCCGCGTACTTCGCGTTTAAAATCCTGATCAAAAATATCTTTTGCTGTAAAAATAATACTTGCCATCTTCTCTCTCCAATCTAGTTTGTCATATTCAATTATAAACAAAATGCCCAATAAAAATCAAGATTTATCATCTAATTTCCCGAAAAATTTTCGGCCACTTCATTCAGGTCATCAAATGTTAATTTTTTGATAAAATATTGTTCTTGTTTTTTCATTTCTTGGTAAAGATATTTCAGTTTTGTCTCCTGTTCTTCATCGTAAAACAGGTAGGCTCCGTCCGTATTTTGAATGACGAATTGATTGTAATCACGAAACTGACTGGGATTTTGATAGGTCGGATAAGCATACTTGACGAAATCCGTCTGCTTAAAAGCAGCTAATTTGGCTTGATTGGCTTCGTTCCAATTTTCACCTTGATTCTCAAAGAGAAAGATGGTTGCCGTCTGAAATTCATAGTCCTTTTTCAGTTCATTAGCTAGATCCAAAACCCAAGATTCAAAGCCCAGATTGCCCATAAAAACCAGCCAATCCACTCCGTCTTCCAAAAAACGGATTAAGTCCCTTTTAGCGGCTTCTTTTATGATGTTTATTCTCATGTCTTTTTCCGTTGAAATGCCGATTTCAAAGGCTTTGTAGCCTGTTATTAATAGACTGGTCATTTATTCTCCCTTAAAAAAGTTTTTTGTGGTATAATAGAGTGATGCTATTGTACCAATAAGGAGTTTTATGGTCAACTATCCGCATAAGCTAAAGGCAAAAAGCAGTATCAATAGGCCAGTTTCCGGCATGATTAACTTTGCCAACCGTGGGATGTCTTTTGAAAAGATGATCAACGAATCCAACAACTACTATCTTAGCAGAGGACTCGCTGTCATCCATAAAAAGCCCACCCCCATTCAGATTGTCAAGGTTGATTATCCGCACCGTAGCCGAGCCAAGATTGTAGAGGCTTACTTTCGGCAAGCTTCCACAACAGACTATTCTGGTGTCTACAAGGGCCATTATATTGACTTTGAAGCCAAGGAAACCCGACAGAAAAAATCGATGCCCATGAAAAATTTTCATTCGCATCAGATTGAGCATATGGAGGCAGTCCTTGAGCAAAAGGGCATCTGTTTTGTCTTACTGCATTTTTCCAGCTTAAGGGAGACTTACCTACTTCCCGCTTCTTATTTAATTGAGTTTTACAAGATCGACAAGGGAGGGAAGTCCATGCCTCTAACTTACATCCAAGAGCATGGTTATCCGATTGAAATGCAGCAGCTTCCCAGCATTCCTTATCTTGAAATTATCGAACAAAAACTACTAGGTGGTATTATAAATGAATAAACAAACTCTTATGCAGGCTTTGAAATATCTTGCAAGTGCACTTATAACCCTGCTTATGATTGGATTCGTGATTGGCTGTTTGGTATTTACCTACTATGCGGTCAAGGCTCCCAAGCTTTCTGAAAAAGACCTGATTGCTACCACATCCAGTAAGATTTTTGACAGCAATAACAATTTGATTGCAGACCTAGGCGCTGAAAAGCGGGTCAATGCTGAAACAAGTGAAATACCTACGGATTTGGTTAACGCCATTGTCGCCATCGAAGACCATCGCTTCTTCAATCACCGCGGAGTGGACTTTATTCGGATTGCAGGTGCCCTTGTTAGCAATATCCGCGGAGGCCGTCAAGGTGGTTCAACTCTGACCCAGCAATTGATTAAGCTGTCCTATTTCTCAACCTCTTCTTCGGATGCGACTCTTTCACGTAAAATCCAAGAAGCATGGCTGGCCGCTCAGCTTGAGCGTAAAGCGACCAAGCAGCAAATCTTGACCTATTATGTCAATAAAGTCTACATGTCTAACAGTAACTACGGTATGCAGACAGCAGCCCGAAGCTACTATGGCAAGGACCTAAAAGATTTAAGCTTACACCAAACGGCTCTGCTGGCAGGTATGCCTCAAGCACCTAACCAATACGACCCTTACACCCATCCAGAGGCTGCAACCAACCGCCGTAATCTGGTACTTCGTGAGATGCATGATCTCAAGTACATCACAGATGAACAGTATGAGCAAGCCAAGAATACCCCTGTAACCGACGGACTTCAAAGTTTGAAAGCTTCTACTAGTTATCCTGCTTACATGGATAATTATCTTAAGGAAGTAATTGAACAAGTAGAAGAAGAGACTGGCTACAATGTCCTGACAACTGGTATGGAAGTCTATACAAATGTCAACACTGATGCCCAAAAGAAACTCTGGGATATTTACAACACAGGAGACTATGTAGCTTATCCAGATGACGAAATGCAGGTTGCGTCCACTGTTATGGATGTGCAAACTGGTAAAGTCATTGCCCAGCTCGGTTCTCGTAACCAATCTACCAACGTATCCTTTGGTACCAACCAAGCTGTTGAAACCAACCGCGACTTCGGTTCATCAATGAAGCCAATCACCGATTATGCTCCAGCTCTGGAAAATGAAGTCTATACTTCGACAGCTGCTCCTATCACGGATGCTCCATATAACTTCCCGTATTCCAGCACACCAGTCTACAACTGGGATAAGAAATATTATGGCGGGATGACGATTCAATACGCTATTCAGGAATCCCGGAACGTTCCTGCCGTGAAAACGCTGGAAGCCGTTGGTCTGGATGAGTCTCTCAAGTTCCTAAATCGTATTGGGATTAACTATCCTGAAATGTTTTATGTTAATGCCATTTCAAGTAATACCAGCAAATCCGGCAACGAGTACGGAGCCAGCAGTGAAAAAATGGCTGCTGCCTATGCTGCTTTTGCCAATGGCGGTACTTACTACAAACCTCAGTATGTCAATCGCGTCGTCTTCAGTGACGGAACGGAGAAGACCTTCTCCAACAATGGTTCCAAGGCTATGAAGGAAACGACAGCCTACATGATGACCGATATGATGAAAACAGTCTTGCAGTCTGGTTCAGGTACAAACGCTGCTATCTCTGGGGTTTATCAGGCCGGTAAGACCGGAACCTCCAACTATGCTGATGATGAATTAGCCAAGCTGACCAAGCCTTACTACTACTCTAGCATTGTCACACCAGACGAGCTCTTCGTTGGTTACACGCCTAAGTATTCCATGGCTGTTTGGACTGGCTACTCTAACCGCCTGACACCAATCCTTGATGATGGGATTAAGGTAGCAACAGATGTCTACCGCGAAATGATGCTTTACCTAGCTCAAGATGGCTCTGCTTCAGAAGATTGGGAAATGCCAGATGGTCTCTACCGCAGTGGCTCTTATGTCTACCTCAACAGTGGTACTGGCTATAACCGTTACTACAATAACCAGCAGTACTATAACTATTCTAGCTATAGCAGTTACAATACAGAATCTAGCTCTGACACATCAGCTTCCAGTGACCATTCTGGCGATTCAAACAATAGCTCTTCTAGCCACAATGACTCATCTTCCGGTGACGGTGGAAATGACTAGGGTTACGAAGATTAGAATACAAACTAAAAGAGTAAGAATGAAAAATTCTTACTCTTTTCTTATTCTCTCATTAAAGATTACTTTGCCAAAGCACCCATGGGATCCCAGGGAGATAGGACAAGAGGCTCTGCTTCATATGCAGCTAATTCTGCTGCTGTCAGAAACTCCTTTCGTACCACGATTTGATAGGTATACTCGTCCATCCAAGCGTCAGAGGCTACGAAATAGCCCTTGTTACCAACCTTTTCGCCCCAGGAGTTTTCGACCTTCCATTTCTTAGCCTTGCCATTTTCATCCAAGTCCACTCCTGTCAAGACCATGGCGTGGGTCATGAGGCTTTCGCTATAGTCCAAGCGGCCAGCCTTATCCTGAGTTAGTCGAATATCCATGCTAGCAGTGAAATCGTGCATCCCCTCAGCCATAACACCGGCCTTACGATTGCTAGACTGAGCAACATCTGAGCCAAACCAAACGGTCTCGCCAGCCTTCATTTGCGCAATTGCCAGCTCTTTTAGTCGATCCATTTCAACATTCAAATAACGGACTGGCTTGCTACCAACGACATTGCCCAACATCTCAACCGTATAGGACCGACCATAAGGCTTGTCTGCAGTCGGTGCATTAATGATAGAGACATAGTCATCTAGCTTAAGATCGACATATTTTTGATAGAAAGTCAGAGGTGTCAATCCGCTCTCGCTATGGAAATGATTGTCCTTATCTCGATAGGCAAAGTCAAACTGGCGAGGCGGCAAGCCTAAATTCATAGCTAGAAAGTTAAAGACTTCCTGTAGGAGTTCTTCTTTTTTAGTTTGAAGTTCAGCCGATTCTGCCCCTTCCGCTCTTAATTCTCGCAAAATCTGCGCATCTTGACGCAGGAGTTTATTGAGAATCTGATTGAGCTCACGGCTGTTACTGGAAGAAATTGACTCTGGATAGACCGACTTGGGTACGACCCCGTATTTCTCAAAGAGTGAAACAACCATATCCCATTGACCGCCATCCTGTTGAGGCGTGTCTAAGAGAAACTTAACCTTACGGCTGGTCAATTCTTGGTCAGCCGTCGCCAGCACCTGCTCCAAGAACCAGTTGGATTTTTCATACTTATCCCAAAAGAAGGTATGGGCTTGAGATAGCTCAAAATCCTCCAGTTGGAAGTTCGCAATCATCTTGTGGCGGAAAGTATTAAGAGCTGCAAACATCCAACAGCGCCCTGAAGCTTTCTGGTCACTGACCTTATCCTTCGTGAGATCTAGTGAAAAAACAGGTGTACTTTCCACGGCAGCACTTCGCTTCTCCAAGGAAGTCAAAAGGCCATTGTGACTGATGGCATTTTCCATTGCTGCAAACTTGGGATTGGCCTCATAAGCAGCATACAGCTTATCTGTAAAATCTTGTTCTAACGAATGCATAGAATCCTCCTTGTTATTATACATCTATTATAGAACTTTAAAAAAGGAGCGCAAGTAAAAAGGCTGGACAAAAGAGTCCTAGCCTTTTTCTAAATCGGATCTTAGGATTCCATAGACGGAAAAATCTTTGACTTGTCCTTTATGAAATACAGCCTGACGGAAAGAGCCTTCATAGCTCATGCCAGCTTTGGCCATGACACGCCCAGAAGCTGGATTGGCTGTTACAAATTTTGCTGTGACACGATTGAATCCTGCGTCTTGCAAGAGATAGATTAAAACAGCCTTCAAAGCTTCTGTCATCAGCCCTTGCCCCCAATAGTCTTTACTTAAAATATAACCGACCTCGCAAGCATTGACTGCCTCATCTCTATCTACCACACTAATATCACCAATCACTTGTTCAGTTTTTTCCTTCAGGCAGATGGCCCACTTGTAAAAATCCATGTTTTGATAGTTCTCAACCCAGCGAGCAATGGATTGTTGGGTGACTTCAGGACTCTCGTGAGCATACCAGGTCACATGCAGCAAATTATCCGGACGAGAAGCCCAGTTGTCGTACATAGCTTGAGCATCCGATTCCAGAAAAGGTCTTAGCAAAAGACGTTTGGTTTCAATGGACTGTGTACCTATCTTTTTCATAGCTTCCTCGTTTCTTAGCTCAAACTAAAAAGTTTCAATAGAGATTTTCACTTCCAAAATTCATCAAAAATCGTAATCGGCAAATGGCGTTTGTGCTGGCCTTTATGCCACCAAGATTCGATAGTTTCTTGGGCTTTGGCTGAAACGGACTTGCCTTCGAGATAATCGTCAATTTCATTATAGGTCACTCCCAGAGCGACTTCATCCGCAATCCCAGGCTTTTCTTCTTCCAAATCAGCCGTCGGCACCTTTTCATAGAGGGCCGGATCAGCTCCTAAAGCGGCCAAAAGCTGCTTGCCTTGACGCTTATTGAGACGGTAAAGTGGTAAGATATCTGCTCCGCCATCCCCAAACTTGGTGAAAAAGGCGGTGACATTTTCTGCTGCATGATCGGTTCCAATGACAGCTCCACTGTATGAACCGGCCAAAGCATACTGGGCAATCATACGGCTGCGAGCCTTGATATTGCCCTTGTTAAAATCAGAGACTTTGGTCCCCGTTGCCTCCACAGCCCTTGTCATGGCATCAGCAGATTCCTTGATATTGACTGTCAGACTGACATCAGGCTGGATAAAAGCCAGAGCTTTTTGCGCATCATCTTCATCTACCTGAACACCGTAAGGCAGACGAACAGCAATAAAGCGGTAGCTATTATCACCAGTCTCAGCCCGCATTTCCTCTACAGCCAGCTGAGCTAAGCGGCCAGCCAAGGTTGAGTCCTGACCACCAGAAATTCCCAAAACATAACTTTTCAAAAAAGGGTGCTTTTTCAGATAGGCCTTGAGAAAATCCACCGACTTGCGGATTTCTTCCTCCGGATCAATGATTGGTTTAACGCCCAGTTGAGCGATGATTTCTTCTTGTAGACTCATTTTTCTGCTCCTGTCTGGTAGGCTTTCTTGCGCATCTGGTCAATCAAATCCATCTTATCCTGCCAGATATCTCTAGCCAAGTCAACTGGATAATCCTGTGGATTGAGAACTCGTTTGTACTCGTCCCAGAGTTTATCAAATTCCTTACGGGCATAGGCTTGAATCTCAGTCAAGCTCGGCTGATTATAGACCAAATTCCCCTCTTGGAAAATATCCACCAAAAGCGGTACGGCATCAAAATTTTTGACCCTTTTATTGATATAGGTATAGGTCGGATGGAACATTTCCAGCTCTTCCAAGCCATTGACATCAAGGCCGTCATAGGTAATGTAGTCTCCCTCAGACTTCTCTTTTTCGCGACTGGTAATGCGCCAAACCTGCTTCTTGCCTGGGGTCGAAACCTTTTCGGCATTATTGGACAGCTTGATGGTATTGCGCAAAACGCCATTCTCATCTTCAATAGCAACAATCTTATAAACCGCTCCTAAAGCTGGCTGGTCATAGGCTGTAATAAGCTTGGTTCCCACGCCCCAGACATCAATCTTAGCCTTTTGCATTTTCAAGTTGAGAATGGTATTTTCATCCAGATCATTGGACGCATAAATCTTAGCATCAGGGAAGCCAGCTTCATCTAATTGCTGCCGAACCTTCTTAGAAATATAGGCAAGATCTCCCGAATCAATGCGAACACCCAGAAATTTAATCTTGTCTCCTAGCTCACGCGCCACCCGAATGGCTGCCGGAACACCTAGACGCAATGTATCATAGGTATCTACTAAGAAAACACAGTTATGATGAGTCTCAGCATAAGCTTTAAAGGCTTCATAATCATTTCCATATACTTGAACGAGAGCATGGGCATGCGTTCCCAAGACTGGAATGTCAAAGAGCTTACCAGCCCGGACATTGCTGGTTCCGTTAGCTCCGCCAATCACCGCAGCCCTAGTCCCCCATATAGCAGCATCCATTTCCTGGGCCCGGCGCGTACCGAACTCCATCAGGGGCTCATCTTCGATAACAGAGCGGATACGAGCTGCCTTGGTGGCAATCAGGGTCTGAAAATTAACGATATTGAGCAGAGCAGTCTCAACCAGCTGACACTGAGCTAGAGGACCTTCCACCTGCACGATTGGTTCATTGGCAAAAACCAAATCACCTTCTTGAACAGATCTTACTGTCAGACTCATCTTGAGATTTCGCAAATAATCCAAAAACTCTCCATGATAGCCCAAGGATTGCAAATAATCTAAATCGCTCTGGCTGAATGTCAGATTATTGAGATAGGAAATAATTCTTTCCAAGCCCGCAAAAACTGCGTAGCCGTTATTAAAAGGATTCTTACGGAAAAAAACTTCAAAAACTGCACGCTTGTTGTGAATATTTTGCTTGAAATAAACCTGCATCATGTTGATTTGGTACAAATCAGTGTGCAGAGTTAAACTATCATCTGGGTACATCTTCTTGCTCCTTTATGCTAGATACCTTATATTATATCATAATTCCAAAAAAGCTAAGCAAATCCTGTCAACTCACTTGAATAGACACACTTGCTTAGCTTATATTTTTATGCTTGCTCTGTAAGGTATTTGTAGGCTTCCTGACTGGCAATAGCACCATCGCCAACAGCCGTCGTAATCTGGCGCAGGTCTTTCTGGCGAACATCACCAACAGCGTAAATGCCTGCTACTGACGTTTTCATTTGATGATCCGTCAGAATCCAGCCAGCCTCATCAGTGATGCCCAAGTCCGCAGCAAATTCGCTAACTGGATCTAAGCCAACATAGATAAAGATACCGCCAAACTCTGCCTGACTAACCTCACCTGTCTTGACATTCTTGAAGATTACACCAGTCACCTTACGTTCATCACCATGGATACTTTCCACCACAGAATCCCAGACAAAGCGAATCTTTTCGTTGGCAAAGGCGCGATCCTGCAGCACCTTTTGTGCTCGTAGCTCATCACGACGGTGAACAATGGTCACACTTTTTGCAAAGCGCGTCAGGAAAATAGCTTCCTCTACCGCTGAGTCGCCACCACCGACAACCAGCAGGTCTTCATCACGGAAAAATGCGCCATCACAGACCGCGCAGTAAGAAACCCCGCGGCTGTTGTAGTCTTCCTCACCAGGAACCCCTAAATGACGATGATTAGCACCAGAAGCAATGATGACTGTTTTAGTTTCAAAACGCTCATCCTCTGTGATGATTTCCTTGAAATCACCTCGGTCTTCAATTTTTTCTACTAGGCCAAATAAATGTTCAACCCCTAGATTCTCAAGAGGCTCAAACATTTTCTCTGCTAGCTCAGGACCGCTGATATTAGCATAGCCTGGATAGTTTTCAATGTCAGCAGTATTATTCATCTGACCACCAGGAATACCACGCTCCAGCAGGGCAACTTTTAGGTTGCTGCGGGCTGCATAGAGGGCAGCTGTCATGCCGGCAGGCCCAGCTCCAATAATAATTGTATCGTACATAACTTTTCTTTCTCCTTGTTGTAACTAGAATTATTCTAACAACTTTTCTACAGTTTTACAAGCATTTAAGCTTTTAGGACAATGAGCAAGCCCAGCGTCGCAAAAGACAGGACTGGAATCGTCATAATGACAATCAAAAGGACATCGTACAGATGGCTCTGGCGCTCCTTGGCTGTCTTGTCCTTGCGGCGAATCATCCGCAGTCCAATCCATAAACCTGCAATAATCCCTACACCAACTGCAGTATAAACCAAGCTCTCGATATAAAGTGCAAATATTTGATCTAACATGTCAACTCCTCAAAGGTCAATCAGCCTCATAGTGCAAAGAAAGGGAACAACTCTAAATCTAGCTGTCAGCATAAAACACCCACTAGACAAGAAAGCCTGCTCCACAGTATGCTAAGACTGAAAACAAACTCAGCTGGTCTAGCCAACTGAGCCTTCACTGTCTCTATTATATCAAATATAGGTCCGTTTGTAACTAGCAAAAAATTCCTTGGTTCTTTCTTCCTTTGGATGATGGATAATTTCATCTGGTGTGCCAGACTCTATGATTTTCCCCTTGTCCAAAAAGAGTACTCTATCCGCAACCTGAGCGACAAAGGACATATCATGACTGACCAGAATCATGGTTTGGCCAGACTTGGCTGCATCAGCGATTGATTTCTCTACTTCTCCGACCAACTCGGGGTCCAAGGCTGAGGTCGGCTCGTCTAGCAAAAGAACATCTGGATTCATAGCCAAAGCCCTTGCTAACGCTACCCGCTGCTTCTGACCGCCTGACAGATGTCTAGGATAGTGATTTTCTCGGTCTGACAAGCCAACTTTTGCTAACTCTTCCTTGGCTATCTTAGTCGCTTCTTGGTCTGACAGTTTCTTAACTACCAGCAGACCTTCCTTGACATTTTCCAGAGCTGTCCGGCGGGAAAAGAGATTAAACTGCTGAAAGACCATGGCTAGCTTGCGGCGCAGCAGCAAAATCTCATCTTTGGAAATCCTTGAAAAATCTACTTTAAAGCCGTCGATAGCAATCTTTCCGCTATCTGGCTGTTCCAGATAGTTGAGGCTACGGAGAAAGGTTGACTTCCCAGCACCCGAAGAGCCAATCAAAGCTACCACTTCGCCTTTTTGAATGTCCAAACTAAGATTATCCAGAACCTTTTGACCTGAAAAATTCTTACTTAAATGTGAAATATTAATCATCAGATTCCTTCTCCTTCTGCTTGCTGAAGCGATTCAAATTTATCTGGCTGCTTGATATCCATCATCTTTTCGATCCATCGGCCAAGCTGCTCAATGAGAATATTGACAGCCCAATAAATCAGGGACACCGAAATAAAACGCTCAAAGTAACGGTAGTCCGCCCCCGCGATAGCCTGTGCCTTGGCAAAAATTTCCACTACACCAGCACTAAAGGCCAGAGAAGTACCCTTGGTCAAGCCAATCAGGGAATTAATCAGACTAGGCGTCGCTACCACTGCTGCATTGGGGATAATGACACGCATATAAACCTGTTTGTTGGTCATCCCTAGACTGCGAGCAGCCTCAATCTCCCCCGGATCCACGGACAAGATGGCTGCCCGGATGGTCTCACTGGCATAAGCCGCTTCGTTGAAAGCAAAGGCAACAATCGCAAAGACAGACGCTGGAATATCATTGATATTAAAACTTGTGCCATACTGCTGATTGATAGCCTTCAGCAACAAAGGAATCCCAAAATAGGTCAGCATGAGCTGGACCAGAAGAGGTGTTCCTCTCAGAAAGCTGACAAAGAAAGCCTGAATCGGATACAGGACTTTAACCCGATTAATCTTGACGATAGCAAAAACCATGGCAAGCAGAATACCAAAGACTGCACCACCCGCTGTCAAGAGAAGGGTGATTGGCAGATTTTGCAAAATGCCGGGAATAGCCTCAAAAACAGCCCTTAAACTAAATAATTTACCATCTGGAATAATCTTGAGGAACTCCTCATACCAACCAGTTGTCAGAAGATAAGTTGTAACTACCATCATTACTTCCTTTTCTTGATAATGAAATATTTTAACACAATTCTAGAACAAAACAAAGAATTTGCTCCGCTTTTACTGTCTTTTAGCAGTCAAAACATGAGTAGCTAGTGCAAATCTCGTGTTCCTAAATATCAAATAAGCCACACTAAGCCCAATATAAAAATAGACTAGTTTCACTAGTCTATCATATCTATCTCATAAAGACTAATATATTTTTCTTATCACAGCGATAAGAAAAGTATATCACTAAAAGGTTTGGCGCTTAGCCTTACGTTCTGCCCGGCCACGTGCACGATTCTCTGCTCGCTTGGTCTTGCGGCGCTTCTCGTTCACCGCCCACTGGATTTTTTTCTTGTAGCCTGGTTTGATTTTTTTCTTTTTCTTCTTGACTAGCCCCAGCATTTCCGTATCCAGCTTCTCCCGGCTCTTTTCCCGATTGGCCCGACGGTCTCGATCGTAGGTATCCTGGAACTCGTCATCTTTTATCATCTTGGGAATGAACTTAATCCCCATCTTTTCCAGCTCCCGAATATCTGAGTCGTCACTCGGCTGGTAGAGGGTAATGGCTGTGCCGGGAAGACCATTACGGCCGGTCCGGCCTACCCGATGGACAAAGAAAGACAAGTCCTGAGGAATGGCATCATTGATAACATGGCTGACACCTTCGATATCAATCCCCCTCGCTGCCAAGTCAGTAGCGACAATGTACTCAAAATCCAGATTCTTGACCTGATTCATGATACGCTTGCGCTCCCTCGGAGCAATATCTCCATGAATTTTAGCAACTTTGAGCCCTTGAGCTGTCAGATAGCTGTGCAGCTCGTCTGCCCTCGTCTTGGTATTAACGAAAATCATAGCCAGATAAGGCTGTAGGAGCTGACTGATTTGATAAATCTGGGCATTTTTATCTCGTCCCTTGGTTGACAGGAGCCAGTTTTCAATGGTGTCCGCAATGACCGTCTTGGTCTTAATCTGCTCAATGACTGGATTAGACAGGTATTTTTTCAAAAAAGGCTGAAGCTTCTGTGGAATGGTCGCTGAAAAGACGAGAAACTGCAGGTTTTTAGGTAGCCGGCCGGCAATCTTATCAACCGTCGCCAAAAAGCCCATGTCCAGCGTCATATCAGCTTCGTCAACAACAAAGGTCTTGGCCTTGTGAATAGCCAAGTCGCCAGACTCTACCAAGTCATATATCCGCCCTGGTGTTCCGATGACGATATGGGGCTGACTGGACTCTAACTTCCCAATCTGACGAGCCTTGTCTGTCCCACCGACATAGTTGGCTACTCGAATCTCTTTTTCAGAAAAGCTAGCCAACTGCCGAGCAGCCTGATAAATCTGTGCTGCCAGCTCCCGACTTGGAGCTGTAATAACAGCCTGCACGCTGTCTGCTTCCTCATCCAGCATTTGAAAGATCGGCAGCAAAAATGTGTGGGTCTTCCCAGAGCCTGTCTTGGACTCACCGACCAAATCCCGACCTGACAATACCACTGGAATCAGCTTCTCTTGGACTGGAGTCGCTTCAACGAAGTTCAAATCTCTAAGCGCTTCCTGAATATAATCTTTAAACTTAAATTCTGTAAATTTCATCTTGTCCTCTATTCTATTATCCTAACCATTATACCAAAAAATCTGCCATCCTGCTTACCCTCAAATCTAAGAAGCAGAAAAGCGAGCCAGAGACTCGCTTCTTGCTATAGATATAGGATAGCCAGGGTCAAGAGACTGCCCACGATACCGATTCCCCAGAAGAAGAAATCGACCTTCCACTCGCTCCATTCTTTGCCGTGGCCAGTTAGGCCACCCAGCTCAAAGTGATGATGAACTGGAGTCATCCGAAAAATCCGCTTGCCGCCGGTCAGCTTGAAGTAGGTCACCTGCATCATGACAGAAGTTGTTTCAAACACATAGACGATTCCAATCAAAAGCAGGGTCCATTCTTGGTGAAGGGAAATAGAGATAGCAGCCAGCATACCGCCCAAAGCCAAGCTTCCTACATCTCCCATGAAAATCTTAGCGGGCTTGTGGTTAAAGACAAAGAAGCCTAGCAAGCCGCCAATCATGCTAATGATGACAATCAGAATATCAAAACGCTTCTGCTCAACAGCAATCACAGCATAGGCCACCAAGCTGATGACCACCGAGATACTGGCCAAACCATCAATTCCATCCGTCAGATTGACAGCATTGGAGAAGCCAATCAGCCAAAAAAGGACGAAAAAGACATAGAGGAAGCCTATCTGGACAGGAACGGTGAAGATATTCAGCTGGTCACCTGCACCGTGCTGATTGTAAAAGAAGTAAAAGACAACTCCACCGACCAGCTGCAGAAACAATTTCTGCTTGGGATTTAGACCCTCGTTGATCTTACGAAACACCTTGAGAAAGTCGTCCAAAAAGCCGACAACACCATACAGGACCAAGATAAAAAGAATCATGATGAGACCGTTTGACAGCTGATGCGAAACCAGACCGATAACAAAGCTGGCCAAAACAGATGTCAAGAGAAAGACTGTGCCACCCATGGTTGGTGTTCCGGCCTTGGCCTGATGCTGCTTAACATCTTCGTGCATCTGTTGGCCTGTGATACGGGCCTTATGGTAAAAACGAATAAAGGCAGGAATGCCGATGATAGTTAGGATAAAAGTTACGATTCCTGCAATAAGAGCAATAAGCATATTAGTCTCCCATTGTAATTGTTATTTTCTTGAGATTTTTCAGCGAAGTATTGGTCTTCTCGCTCTGCTTGACGACCTTGGAGCCCTCTCCTTTGAAAGTGACTTCAATGTCCTGCCACTTGGCAAAACGTTCAACATTGGCCTTGGTCCAGCCGTACATATCAGGCAGACTTTCTAAATCATCTGACAAGATCAAAACCTGCTGGTTGGACTTGAGATTTTTGCCCTCTTTGACAGATACTTTTTTAATCTTGCCACCTGTTCCCAGCACAATTGGCTGGACTAAGTTGCGGCTCAATTCATCTGCCAGACCGCCAGGGCTGATTTGATTTTTCAGACCTAGTTGCTTGGTCAGTTCCTCTACGGATGGCATTTTATAACCGGTTTCTTCAGTGACTGTTTCGAGAGCTGGAGTCGTCTCTGTCGTCAGATTAAGACTGTCTTTAAGAGCGACTGCTTCTTCCAAGACCGGATTGACCACTTCCTGCCAGAATATAGGCTGGAATTTTTCCTCAGGCTGCTGAACTGTCACATACATGATAAATTCAGGATTTTCTGCCGGCGTCATGGCAACAACTGAATAGATATTGTCGTTCTCGCCCTCTAGATAACCATTTTCAGAAGCGATCTGAGCGGTCCCTGACTTGACAGCGACATTCTGACCGGCCACTTGAATGACGGGTTCTCCACCGACATTCAGGGTTCCTTTGTAGGGGTCTGTTCCGACCTGAACCATATAATCCCGAGTGGTTTGAGCTGCTTTTTCTGAGACAGGATTTCCGATAATTTCTGTCGCTGTCTTACGAGCTGTATTGGTTTTAGGATCATGGATAGCATTGATAAACTTAGGCTCTACCATGACACCGTCATTGGCTACCGATGAGAAGGCACGCAGCATCTGCACCTGGGTCACACCAATCCCTTGACCAAAGGAGCTCATGGCAATCGTAACATAGTTATCACCTGGCAAGGAGCCATAGGTTTCATTACCCATCCCAAAACGAGTCGGCAGACCAAACTTAAACTTACTCAAGTAGTCCAGCCACTTGTCATTGCCCATCTTCTGCTCCAGAATAGTCATACCGACGTTACTGGAATAGGTAAATCCTTGGGCAAAGGTCAGGGTTCCCCCTTCTGAAATCCCCATGTTGACGTCCCAGTCCCGAATGGTCGCATCCATGACCTTATACTCTCTGCTGTCAAAGGTATCGTTAGGATTAAAACTACCATTATCAATAGCTGAAGCCAGAGTCATGACCTTCATGGTAGATCCAGGCTCGTACTGACCTTGATAGAGCATGGTATTCCATGTGCCCAGATTTTCCTCATTCAAGCCTTCCTTGGTATCTGCATTATAGGTCGGCCGTTGAGAGGTGGCTAGGATTTCGCCGGTCTTGGCACTGACCAAGGTTGCATTGACAAACTTACCTTTGACTTTTTCCTGAAAGGCGTTCATCCGCGTTTCTAGGTAGGTTTGCAAATCAGCCGACAGCGTTGTATAGACGTCCTTGCCATCCTCTGCCTGTACAGAGACCTTTTCCGACCCAGGGACAACATTACCATTTCGGTCTTTTTCGTAGGTCACAACCCCATTCTGACCAGCAAGAATCCTATCCAGTGCCTGCTCCATGCCAGAAGTCCCTTTTAGCGTCTTATTACCTTCCTTATCCTCCTGCAGCTGGGCAAGACCGATAAACTGGGAGGCAAAGACACCGTTACTATAACTGCGGTTGGGACTAGTAGTAAAGTCAATCCCTTCAATACCAGCAGCTTCAAAGGCTTCCCGCATGGCATTCATATTACTGTAGGTAATGCCATTGCCCTGGGCCCCGAAGGAAACCTGCTTGAGATTTTTCTGAGACAGCTGGGTTTTGACGTAGTCCTTATCCAGCTCTAGGTATTGATTGAAAATCTCTGCCACCTTATCGTACTGGGATTCTTCTACATAGAGAATCTTGCCGGTAGCTGACTTGTAACTCTTGTCAATAATGGCATAAACATTATAAGTCGTGGCATCCTCTGCAATGGGAACTCCATTTCGGTCATAAATCGTTCCACGCCGGGCAGCGACTGTGACAGTCTTTTGATGGACCACTTCTGCTCCCTTTGATAAATTAACACCGAACTTCTGGTCTGTCCCGATAATAATGGCAAAATTAATCAAGAAAACGAAAAAGAGAAAGATAGCTAAGATGCTCATGCTCTTTCCCACTTGCCGCCGATTGTATTCAGGGGTTTGCCTATTTTTCAGGGCGTATTTTTTAATTCTTTCAAAAATTCTATTCTTCATCCGTTGAACTCACCGTTTTACGATTTCCCTTCTGGAGTTTCATATCCTGAGAGCTGGCCAGCTGGGACAGCCTTTCATAGCGGGTCAGTTCATTGACTTCCTGCTTGATGTCGGCCAGTTCTGTCTGCTCCGCCTCAATCTGCGTATTGACTTCCGTCAAATCCCGGTCCACCTGCAATAGCTTGGTCTGCATAAAGACGATGCTGACCGCTAAAATAATGGCAGTCAAAACGATGGAGCCGTAAAAGGCCTTCTCAACTCGGGAAAATTTTCTCATCTGATCTTGAAGCGGGTTTGGTCTTTTTTCTGACATTTCTTCCTCACTTGTGTATCTTACGGGCCACGCGCAGCTTGGCGGAATGAGCCCGGTTATTGCTTTCTAATTCTTCTTTGCTTGGTAAAATTGGTTTGCGGCTGACCAGCTCCAGCTTAGGCTGCAGTTCATCTGGGATGAAGGGCAGGCCCTTGGGAACATCCACTGTTGACGCCTCCTTGAAAAGCTGCTTGGTCAGACGGTCTTCCAGCGAATGAAAGGTAATGACCGCAATCCGGCCGTCCACCGCCAGCAAATCAATAGCTTGCTGAATAGACTCATCCGCCGCTCCCAACTCATCATTGACCTCAATCCGAATGGCCTGAAAAATCTGCTTGGCTGGATGGCCTTTCTTCTTCAGCTCCTTAGCTGGCTTGGCTGACTTGATAATTTCAGCCAGTTCTGTCGTTGTTTCAATAGGCTTGACACTTCTAGCCTGCTCAATCTTGCGAGCAATCTGCTTAGAAAACTTGTCTTCGCCGTATTTAAAAAAGATTCGTACTAAATCCTGATAGCTATAATGATTGACAACATCAAAAGCTGTCAAGGCAGCCTCGCGGTTCATGCGCATATCCAAAGGCGCATCCTGTTTATAGGAAAAACCACGCTCACGCTGATCCAGCTGTGGGCTGGAAACGCCTAAATCATAACAAATTCCATCAATTTCTTCCACACCGGCTTCTTGCAAACGGCTCTTGAGGTGGCGGAAATTGTCCTTGATAAAGGTCACCATCCCCCGCTCTACATAAGGAGCCAAACGCTTTTTAGCATTGTCAATAGCCGTCTGGTCCTGATCAAAGGCATAGAGATGCCCTTCGTCTCCGAGCTGGCTCAAAAGATATTCGCTGTGACCAGCACCGCCAAGGGTCGCATCGACATAGATGCCGTCAGGCTTAACCGCCAGCTGGTCAACCGTTTCATGAAGAAGAACAGTAATGTGATGAAATTCGTTTGTCATATCTTACTTATTATATCACATTCAAAAGCAAAAAAAAATTTAAAAGAAAAAGTAAGCGGATGAAATCCTTTTTTAAATTTTTTGTCAGATATACTTGACACTTTTTTTGAAAAGTATTATACTAGCATAAAATAAAAGTCAAATATAACTGACAAACTTACTGAAAGTTATCAGTTATAGAATTAGAAAGGAAGGGTGTAATGAATCGTGTCAAAGAATTTCGAAAAGAAAAAAAGATGTCTCAGCTAGAGCTGGCCAAGTCTATCGGGGTATCGAGACAAACTATCAATATGATTGAAAACAACAAATACAACCCCACCCTCGAGCTCTGTATCAATCTGGCTAGAGCGCTGGATACTGATCTCAACACCCTCTTCTGGGAACCCCAGCTGACAGATGAAGATTCTGAGGACTAAGAATTTTTCACTACAGTAATATTCATACCTAAAGAAAGGACACAAACATGAAAAAAGAAAGATTCTCAGACAAGATGATCAAACGATTTTACGGCATTACTGGACCTTTGGACGAACAAAAGCGCCAACAGGCTGAGCATCTAGGAAATATAGGCTTTATCTGGCTTTTCTTGATTTTGCAAGTTGGTAATTTCCTAGCTTTCATGCTAGCCGATATCTATCCAGGATTAGATGCTCGAATTTACCCCATTATTATAGAGCTTCTTACCTTTATAATAGCTGGCATCATTTACTTCAGGTCTGAGAAAGAGCACCTGGCAGATTTGGATTTGGAACTCATGAGTGAAAAAGAAAGGCGCAAGCTTCAATATCCTGGTCTTAAGATTGCTCTCTTCGTTGGGTTGACTTTCCATCCTATCTTTAGCCTTGTAGAGGCAGTCACTCTCAAGCAAGACTTTTTCACTCTCTTTTTAAAAGCTGATCGAATCCTGAAAACAGCCTTGGTCGCTAGCATTTTAGGTGTTTTTATCAGCTTTTACTTCAAATCACGCAAACACCATACTGAACAGAGCGAATAATCCCTTGACCTAAGCTAGAAAGGACACAAACATGAAAAAAGAAACATTCTCAGACAAGATGATTAAACGATTTTACGGCATTACCGGACCTTTGGACGAGCAAAAGCGCCAACAGGCTGAACACTTAGGAAATATAGGCTTTATTTGGCTTTTCTTTATTCTGATTTTTGGCAATGCCATCGCCTTTCCCCTAGCCTTTCGCTGGCCCAAAATTATCGCTCTTGCCTATCCTATCCTGCTGGAAATCCTTATCCTCGGCTTCTGTGTCTATATAATCATCCAAGCACGGCGCAAAGGAATTGATGATCTAGAGCTAGGACTTCAGGATGAAAAAGAAGAAAAAGCTATGAAACATGCTGGTCTCAAAGCAGGCTTCTCCTATTGGCTGCTCTTTTACCCTCTCTTCGGCATCATGATAGCTGTCATGGAAAAGAAAGATATCCTACAAGTTTTGCTTCAGCCTAAACTTATTATAACTGGATTAGCCGCAGGTCTTGGATTTGGACTGATTATGCATTTCATTGCCAAAGGAAAGATTCGTCAAGCACAAAAAAAGGAGGAAGAAGACCTATGAGACTTAATCTCAAAGAAAAAATGGATCTAGGGATTCTGTCCCTCATTACTGCCATCGCTACTTATTTCTTTTTCCGTATCACGGAGCCTTGGATTTTCTGGCTGGATGTAGCAATTATCGTTAGTTGCATCTATATAGCCCTCCGCATTTTGAAAAAACATAAACAAGAATAAAAGAATCCCTCGACAGGAACTTTCTAGCTTCCTAGCGAGGGATTTTTTTATATTTTTACTTAAGACTCTGGGTCATCCAGACTGCGGCCATGAAGACCTTTCTCACGCTGAACTTGACGCAATTTTTCAGGCGTTACATCATTGCCATCCTCATCAACAATCTTGATGCCTTCGATGTGATGGCGAACAGAACGACGATAGCCTTCGATGTACTCTTCACGAAGCTTGGCTTGTTCCACTTTTTCCTCAGCAGTTAAACCTTCCGTTTTTTTCTTTTTAGCCAGTTCATTTATACGTTCAATTTTTTTAGGATCCATGATTCTACCTCTCTTACCTTTTATTTGGTATTAATCTGATTAAACTGCGCCAGCTGTCCCGCTTTAGCCGTCAAAGACGTCAGG
This sequence comes from uncultured Streptococcus sp., assembly GCA_963536045.1. Taxonomy (GTDB): domain Bacteria; phylum Bacillota; class Bacilli; order Lactobacillales; family Streptococcaceae; genus Streptococcus. Next base: position 57,304 of record CAUSZI010000002.1, on the reverse strand, counting down.
AGAGCTAGGCGATTGTTACGCACAGTCTCATCTTCAGCCATGACCATGGTATGGTCAAAGAAAGCATCGATAACTGGACTGAGAGCAAAGAGTTGGTCCAAATTGGCAGCTAAGTCAGATGTCAGCTCCACTTTTTCAATAGCTGCAGCCAAGTCTTTTTCCTCTTGATTTTCAAAGAGAGCTGGATTGACAGCGGTCTGCCCTTGGGCTTTCTCAGCTAGATTAAAGACCCGAGACAGGCTTTCGACTGCTGACTTGAAGTTGTCTTCCTGAGCTTTTTCTGCTAGGAGCGCAGCTGTTTCTACTAAATCGCGTACGACAAAGTTAGTGCTTTGAAGAACAGCCGTCACGATGTCTTTCGGAATGCTGCGATCCATCATTTTCTCAACACGGGCACGGAAGAAGTCTAGCACAGCCTCTTGATTGTCATAGCTTAGACTATCAAACTTGAGTTCGTAAAGTCGACCAAGAAGCTGAGCCAAGTCAATATTCCAACCAAACTTGTCCAAGATACGCACGACACCCTGAGTCGCACGGCGTAGTGCATAAGGGTCATTGGAACCGCTCGGAATCAAGCCAACTGAGAAGAAGGACAGAATAGTATCCAGCTTATCAGCCAGAGCCAAGACTGCTCCGACCTTAGTATCAGGCAATTCGCCATCGGCTGAAGTCGGCATATAGTGCTCCCGAATAGCAGCTGCCACCGCAGCATTCTCACCAGACAGAAGAGCATACTTCTCACCCATGATGCCTTGCAGCTCATCAAATTCCCCAACCATACCAGTCAGCAAGTCAAACTTATAAATAGCTGCTGCACGAGCCAAGTCAGCTGTCTCATCCGCATCCAATCCTGCTTCTTGCGCCAAGAGAGCAGCAATCTTACCAGTCCTCTCCATGTGCTCTGCCAGAGAGCCAATCTTTTCATGGAAGGTCACATTGTTCAGCTTTTCAACCAAGTCGGCAATAGCCAGTTTTTGGTCTTCCCGCCAGAAGAATTCCCCATCTTCCAGACGAGCCACCAAGACTTTCTCATTTCCCTTGATGACATTTTCCAAATGCTCTGCATTTCCGTTGCGGACAGAAATGAAGTGCGGCAAAAGCTTGCCTTCAGCATCGCGCACAACAAAGTAACGTTGGTGCTCTTTCATGGAAGTTACCAGCACTTCCTCAGGCACCTCTAAGTATTTGGCATCAAAATTACCTAGGAAAGCAGTTGGATATTCTACCAGATTCAACACTTCATTAAGCAAGTCTTCGTCAATCTCTATAGAAACTCCGTGCTCCTCTTCCAGTGCTTGAATCTGCTCGACAATCATATCACCCCGCTCAAGAGGACTGGCAATGACAAACTGAGCCCGTAGATCATCTTCATAGGAATCCGCTGAAGCAATCTCCGTTTCTTGACCCAAGAAGCGATGTCCACGGCTAGTACGGCTACTCTTGATGTCCAAGAAATCCAAGTCAAAGGCCTGCTCATCTAAGAGCACAGTCAAAGTATGTACTGGACGGATGTATTCAAAGGTGTTGTTGGCCCAGTGCATGCTGACAGGGAAGGTCAAAGCTTGCAGAACTTCCGTCACTGCTGGGATGATTTCCTCTACCGGACGACCGACCTCTTCCTTGGTTACATAGACATATTCTTCCCCCTTGATTTCACGGAAAGTAATGTCCTCAACCGTCAAGCCCTTGCCACGGACAAAACCTTCTGCAGCCTTGGTAAAGTTGCCATCTGCGTCCAGAGCAATTTTCTTAGAAGGGCCTTTGAAATCTTCGGTCAAATCAGACTGCTTGTCCGCCAAGCCAACCACGCGCACCGCCAGACGACGAGGTGTGGAGAACATTTCAATTTTCTCAAAGGTCAAACGATGGTCTGTCAGGAAGGCTCCCATCTTGTCGCGCAGCTGCTTCATGCTCGGTGTCACGACATAGGCTGGCATTTCCTCCAAGCCTAATTCAACTAATAAATTTTTTACCATGATTATTCTCCCTCCTCTGCCAAGAGTTTCTCGCGAGTCTCTGCATCCAAAAGCGGGTAGCCCAGACGCTTGCGCTCAGCCACAAAGGTCTTGGCCACAACACGGGCAAGATTACGAATGCGTGCGATATAGCCAGCCCGCTCTGTCACAGATACAGCGCCACGCGCATCCAAGAGGTTAAAGGTATGCGAGCATTTGAGAACATAGTCATAGGCCGGATGCACCAGATGCTCGTCCAGACAGCGCTTAGCTTCTGCTTCAAACTTCTCAAAATTCCCCAAGAGCAAGTCTTGATCGCTGACCTCAAAGCTATACTTGGAATGCTCATACTCAGGATGCGTGAAAATTTCGCCGTACTTAACGCCATCAGCCCACTCAATGTCGTAGACTGAGTCCACTTCTTGGATATAAGAAGCCAGACGCTCCAGACCATAAGTCACCTCAGCAGTCACCGGCTGAGTTGGCAGACCTCCGACCTGCTGGAAGTAAGTGAACTGAGTGATTTCCATACCATCCAGCCAGACTTCCCAGCCCAGACCAGCCGAGCCAGTTGACGGATTTTCCCAGTTATCCTCGACAAATCGAATATCGTGCTCCAGCGGATTGATGCCCAAGAGCTCCAAAGACTGCAAATAAAGTTCTTGAATATTGCTTGGAGAAGGCTTCATAACCACCTGAAATTGGTGGTGCTGGTAAAGACGATTCGGATTTTCCCCATAACGACCATCTGCTGGCCGGCGAGACGGCTCTACATAAGCCGCATTCCATGGCTCTGGCCCAATAGCCCGCAGGAAGGTATAGGGACTCATCGTTCCCGCCCCCTTCTCATTATCATAAGCCTGCATGAGCATACAACCCTGATCATTCCAGAACTGCTGTAAAGTCAAAATTATTTCTTGAAACGTTAACTTCTTAGACATTTGTTACTCCTTTAATTTCTTAAGATTCTTGCGAAGCGGTCAAAAGGGAACGATTATTTCCCTTTTGAAAAGCTAGTACATCGCCTAGACAAACCGCCCATAGCGGTTGTCGTTAATCAATCGAACCCTTAGGTTCGCAATTGACTTTGGCGAGGTGAAATGTTAACTTTTTAGACATTTGTTACTCCTTTAGTTTGTTTATATCTCTTTGTCTATTATTTTCTGCTGTATGAACCAATCCAACAAGGGAAGTGTTTTATCTGTATTTTCCCAACGATGATAAGAATTAAAGACCGCTTGCACACTGCCTAGATTTTCTACTAACTTGTCAACTGTCAAAAAACTGCGCCAGTATTCGTAAAAAATACTAGCATAATTCCCTTGATAAGTCGAAGTACCGAAATTATTCAATGAGTGCCAACCGTGCTTTTTCTGAAAGAGCTTTACGAGAGACTGATTACATGCTTTTTCTGCTCGAAATTCCTCAGCTGTAAAGAAATATTTGCGACTAATATACTCAGCCATACCTTCTTCAAACCAGATATAGGCACCGTATCCATCAAAGTCATCTGAAAAATGCTCTGACCAATGAGCCAACTCATGGCCTACAATCTGCAAGAGGGAATTTCCTGACAAAGACTTATAGTGGCTTTCTATTGCTCGAGTTTGGTGAGAGGTCTCGTAATTCTCCAACTGAAGGAGATACAAATCTTTCCAAACCGGCAACTCGGGAGTCATAACCATCCGCTTATCATTTGTATAAGCCGGCACAGGACTTTCACGAATGATCTGCGTAGCAGAATCAAAATCGGACCAAACGATGGCTTGCGGCAAGTCATAAACCGCAAACTCGTCTTTTAAAAAAGCCAGATAATCCTGCAACTTTGCGGCATTCTTTGCAACGAAATCTCGAAAAGCTACTAATTGATTCTCATCTTTTACAAGATAAAGGTTCTCCATGAATCTCCTTTCTTTCAAACAATAGACTCAGTACGCAAAAGAACCACCTCCGACACTCCTAGGCTATTCACCTAGGGGCGTCAAGACGCGGTTCCACCCTAATTTATTACTTCATTACTTTTGAAATGATAACCAAAAGCGCCATCTGCACTGCTTCCCTATCCGGCTCACACTATCCCGAACTCGCTAGAAAGTAGACAATGAGAATTCTTTCTAAAAAAGATTATAGCAGAAAATAGAGCCAATGTAAAATACTTATCGAAAAATCCCCCAAGTTTCAACTTAAGGGATTTTAACTGACTTGAAAACCGATTAGACTTGTTTAGGTTTTTTCGGTTTTACGACTCTTGGCTTTCTGCCATCAAGCTTTCTCTTTGCTGCTCTGAGGTTGGCAATGGCTTCTTTGACATCTTCCTGGCTGGCACCTGGATTGGCCAAAACTTCCTTAGCCTGTGCATAAACCTCTAGATAAGCCGCCTTCACCGCATCAGTCGCATAGATAAACTTATTGCTGATGGCTTGGTAATGCACTTCATCATCGACTAGCTTCTTGAGATTAGTAAAGTTAGTCGCCTTGCCATCTAGCTTCTTCTCAGCTGTAGTCAGCTGAGCTAGGGCAGTATCGATTTGCTCTTGAGTTACCTTGTCCTGCACCAAGAGGAGGGCCACTGCTTGGAAGGCCTTGTCATAAGCGCGACGAGTTCTATCCTTAGCATTGGCATAAGCACCTGTCTTAGTGGTAGCTGCATAAGCTTCCACAGCCGCTTTAACCGCAGCGATATCAGAGTCCTTGCCGTCTAGATCAGCAGATGCTGTTTCTAGTTTTGCTCTTACGGCATCAACTTGCGCTTGGGTCAGTTTGCTTGTCAAAGCTTCCTTGGCTGCCTGATATGCTTGGTCGTAGGCTGTGCGCTTCGCTGCAGAAGCATTGTAATACTGAGCAGTGCCGACTAGACTGGACTGCTGATTGACAGCTGCCAGCAAGCCTGACTTGACGATAACTCCCAGCTTCAGCAGGTTATTCTTGCCTTCTTTGACCTCAACAGTCGGCTCATTTTCCCAGAGCTCGTAGCCAGTCGGCAGGTTGACAAAGACAGAGTAGAATCCAGCTGCTACAGATCTTCCGAAGGCATGCTTGCCAAACAGTTCTGCTGGAAGCGTATAAGCATCGCCATTGTTATTCTTGAGAACCACTTGGGTATTCTTCGGAACAGCTTGATCAAAGGCAACGCTGACCGGTGCAAAGACCAGCTTCTTGACTAGAAACTCAATCGTCTTAAAGCTATCTTGGGCTGTCAGCTCAAACTCCTGAGTCAGATCGCTGTAGAAACGAAGCCCATCCTTATCATAAGTAAAGATCTCTGCTGTATAGCGGCCAAATGGCAGAGCGTTGATTTGCTTACCCTTGTCCAGTTCGACATACTTGCCCTTGCTGTCCTTGATTCGATAGACAAAGGTCGACGATACATCTTGATGCGTATTAGCATCTACCAGAGCGACACGGATACGACCATCATTTTCAGCACTGACCAGTTCTGACAGAGCTATGGCATCACGGTTGCCCGCATAGTCCTCTACCACATAGAAAATCTTAGACTTGTCCACTCCTTTTGGCAAGGTGTAGCTGCCATCCGCATTGGCTGAGATGTAAACTCGACGCTCGTAATCACGCTCAATGCCAAAATCATCTACGGCTTTATAGGTCTCTTTCCCTTTTTCATCTGCTTGCAGATAGAAGACCTGCTCTCTCAAAATACCGCCGTTGCCAACATCTTTTGGCTTGCGAGCCGTAAAGGTTTCCGCACCATCCTTGGTACTGATATAGCCTGAGCTAATCAAAGGCTTCTGGGTATCGATCTGCAGGTTAAAGGTAATCTGCTGCTCTTTAGCACCTGGTACATCTGGCGTATAGCGAACCACATAGGTATAGAGGCCATCCTCCAGCTTCTCACCCTTGCTGTCACGACCATCCCAGTATGTATCTTCTAGTAGGTAGGACTTAGGATTGTCTGACTGACCACTATAATAGTTCTTGCGGCCTTCTCTAATCGTGCTGCTCTGCCAGATTGGGAAGCGATAGTCCGTATCATCTGCCGTATAGACACTAGCTGTCAGATTATTGATATTGCGATAGAGAACTGTCCGATACTGGATGCTGTCCTGATTGCCATCTCCATTAGGTGAGAAGGCCAGACGAATCTTGCCATCCGCTCCCAACTGCAGCACATGCTTACCATCAGCATTTTCTGCAGTTCCCAGTACAATTGAGCTGCGAGTAGCCGTTTGACCGGTAGAATAGAGCGTGTCACTGGATTCAGTCAAAAGAGTAGAGGCATGGCTATTAGCTAGGATACTCTTGTCTTTTGGCACTGGGTAATAGAAGCCTGACTTGCCTTCTTGGACCAGATCATAGATTGGTCTTTCTACAGCTGGCAGATCTTGGAATTGCCCACGGAAGCCCATAAATGGCAGGCTGACCACATCACCATCATCCGCTGGATCGACAAAACGGACAAAACCTTCTAGGAAATAGCCATTCGGCATCTGTTTAAGCAGCTCTTCCGCAAACTTAGCAGTATTTACCTTGACAGTCACTTTCTGGCTGCTGTGAGCCTTGACAGTAACTTCTGGCCAGACTGTTTCGGTTAATTTGCGAGGTGTCAGAGTATAGTAACCATCCTTAACCGCATCCGTATTGGTATTGACAATCATCTTCAACGTCCGGTCCTTATCAGTGATATTATGAACCGTAACATCAAAAGTGAAGTTGTCTTCTACATTGCCCAAGGAAACGCTAGGATATTGGTTATCCCCTGTCACATAGAGGCCAGTAGAAATAGCCGCTGCCGTATCTACGATACCTGCACCCTGCTGACGCGGAGAAGTGTAGACACCAGTTTCTTTGTTGACGTGCAGCTTAGCTGTTGACATGATGAGCGCTTTGACCAAATCGGCATTCTGGGCAGGCGTTAAGTCTGGATAGTGCTGAAGCAGATATTCCTTGACCAGAGCCGCTACACCAGCCACATGAGGCGTAGCCATACTGGTTCCCTTCATAGTTCCATAGGTATTGTCATTAAGCGAAGAGTAAATATCGCCACCTGGTGCTGTCACATCTGGCTTGAGCAAGCCATCTGTCGTTACACCCCAACTAGAGAAGTCAGACAGACTACCAGCTCCTGGATGCGGCCGATTGACCTTAAGACCATTAAAGACTACCTTGTAATTACCAGCTGCCAAAGCCTCTCCATATTCCTTACTGATAAAGGCTGACGGAACCTTTTTAGATTCACTGTCTAGGCTCATCGTTAGGTTAGCTCCGTCAACATTATTGTAGATCAGAGCACCAACAGCACCATGGCTGATAGCATTTCTAACCTTTTCAGCAAAGGTAAAGGAACCACGCTGGATAAGAGCCAGCTTACCTGTCAGATCCTTACCAGCAAAGTCCTCTTCACGGCCAAGACCAACATGGACATACTCATATTCCTTGCCCTTTTTAAAGGTTGCATTTGTCTCACCCATGGAGTAGCTGAAATGACCGTTCAAAAGCTTATCGTTCTTTTCCAGACCACGAACTTCCATGACTTCCTCTGTCAGGACAGTATTATTGACAGAAGCGACTGAGATAGAGCTTTCTACTGTTGAAGGACTACCAACTAGACCATAGTCTGGATTTTCAACCAGCGGTTTAGAGTATTCACTTCCGAAGGTGTTGTCATTACCCGCAGCAATGATTACGCTCACCCCCTTGGCTCGAGCGCGCTCAATAGCCGCCTGCAGACTAGGGCTGACATCAACTGTTGAACCTGTTGCTGAACCTAGACTCATATTGATGGTATCTGCTCCCAAAGCCACCGCATCATCAATGGCTTTGATATAGATAGCGTCGCTTGTTGTGCGTTGACGGTCTGAGAAGACCCGCATAAACATAACTTGTGCTTCTGGCGCAACACCATAGACATACTCATCATTAGGAGCTTTCTTGTTGGGATTTCCCGCTGTAATCCCTGTTACGTGCATACCATGTGAGTAACTGTTCTTTTCCTTGATATTGTCATCACCGTCGATATAGTTATAGGCATAGACAACCTTGCTGTTATACCATTTCCCGTAGTCAATACCAGCCTTTTTCTTAGCTTCTTCCAGAGCTGCCTCTGTCTGATACTTGGCCTTTGACGGGTCAGAAATCTTCAAAACCTCATGGTGGACATCCAGACCTGAATCGATAATGGCTACCACTCGGCCTTGACCTTTATAGCCTTGAGACCAGGTCTGAGGAACCTTGATAATCTCATTGGTACTGATGCTGCTTGGTTTAGCATCCCGAGAAGTTGGTGACTCTGCTACTGCATCAGGATTAGCAGCAGGCTTGTCTGAGTTTACGGCTGCCGGAGACTCTGCAGTTGGACCAGCTGGAGCTGTTGACTTGGTCTCTGTGGTAGATGGTTGAGTTACCTTCTCAGCACTTGAAGAAGCCTCTTCCGATGAAGAAGTCGCTCCTTTCTCTACAGGAGCTGCAGCTGCTTCCTTAGCCTCTGCCGTAGAAGGCTGGCTCGCCTGCTCTGTACTTGAAGCTACCGATTCAGAAGAAGCTGGTGCTGCTTTCTCCACAGCAGCTGGAGTTACCGGCTGACTCTCAGGTGTAGCTGCTTGAGAAGCGGACTCAGTCGCTGATACCACAGCGGCAGTCGGCTGACCTTGCCCTGACGAACTAACTGTCGCCTGCTCATCCGCCTGAGCCTGTCCAGCACCAAAAACCAGAGCAGTTCCCAGCAGAACAGAAGCCAAACCGAACTTGTATTTACGGAGTGAAAAACGTTGTCTTTGCATAGAAGTCTCCTTATCTTTATTTATAAACCATATTATAATAAAAATTTTCTGACAATTCATACAATCCTAACAAATTTAACCAAAACGTAATAATGGCGAATGTTCTAGCCAAGAACAGCTATATAATAAAGTTTTAAGTCTCTATTTATTTGAAATACAGAACAAATACAGTTTAAAATCCGGAAATAAGAAAACCAATCAAGACCTATTCTGAAAGAAGGACTTGATTGGTTGGAAACAGTAGAGTAACTCACAATGGTGTAGACACTCATAATTAAATTTACAGCGTTTCTATTCAAATAGACTACTGATATTCAATTTGACCACTTCTAAATCCATACAAAACAATACCTTTTAAATCTGGACGAGATTTATCAGATATAATATCTCTTTTCTTTAAATACTCTAATAACTTGATATTGAATTCGCAATTAGATACCGTTGCTGACTGATTCCCATTGTGGCCAACATCTTCATTTTGATTCAATTTATTAAACGCTTCAATCCACTCTGCATGTATATCAGAATCGCTCAATAAGTTCATTATCTCCCATAGCTCAAATAAATCTAAGTTATCCCCTAATAAATATAACCTATATTTTGACATTTCAGGATTCGATAATAAGTTATTTTTAAGCAAGTTTTTACGTTCTGAATCCTCAATATCGCCTAGGCCTAATAACCACTCGCATAAATGAATGCTAATTTCACTATTATCTAGATTAATAAGTTTATCCCAATGCTCTTTAGTTAGTTCTCTTATCTTGTTTTTGATGGATTCATCAGCATTGTCATAATAATCAGAACTAATTATATAGCTAAAATCATTTATATCAAATTTAGAATCTAAGATGTGAGTGATAAGTTCAATTGAAAATTTTTTATCTTTCAAACTCACATAATCAAGAATATCTATTATTTGTAGCTTATAGGAATCATCTAGTCCTTCGTATTGCAACAAATCATTGAGCTCTATTTCATCATGAACACCTCCTTCAATCTTAAGATACTTTTCTATGTTTTTAAAAATGAAATAAGTTCGCATAGATGTATACTCTGTTCTAATAAAGTCAAGATTACTAGTGTTAAAATCTATAATCTTCAAATCTATCAAGACACCCATTCTTTCATCCGAAAGCCCCTTTTTATCAAACTCTTCATAATGTAGTTTCATTCCTGCAAGCATTGATTTATAGATAGCCAATTCCAAATCATTTGCAGATACAATTCTAGTAAAGAAAGCATTTTGGAAGTCCCAATTAAGATTAAGCTGCAAAAATGAATCTCTACTCAATATAAAATTAGAATCTTGGTTAATAAAATCAATTAAATCACTATAACCATCTGGATCTAAAAAATCTGGATCCGAAAAATCTGGATGGATAGAAAAATAAGATAAAACAATATAAGAATTGACTTGAGCTTTTTGATTTACTACAAGATTTTTTATCAATTTTGTCTTGTTATCCAAAGATAATTCATTAAATTTCTCTTCAGTATAATCAATAGAAAGATTTGGAATACTATTCAATATTGCTTCAGCTAGCGTTATTACTTCATTTTCTGCATCCCTATTTTGAAACAAAATATCATAATTAAGCAACTGTTCAATAAAAGACGGATCGTCATCCATTTTACCATTTGATAATTCGATATAAACCTTGGCATATTGCAATAAATTTTCTTCCGAAGACAAACAATAATCTAATAAAGGTTTCAATTCAATATTTGTGTTAAGAAGTTCAAAATTCTGATGATTGAATTCATAGTCAGTACATCCTTTTTTCAAGTTCCAAAGTATGAAAAATTCCAAATTTTTCTCTGAAATTAAATACAAATTATTCTGATAAATATAGTCAAGTATTATCTTCTCATAGGAATCATCTTGATTAATAAATTCATTAAACTTTATATCAATATTTGATAAATTTCGATTAAATTGGGAAACATTATAGTTCATATCAGGAAGTAGAATAACCTGATTATTTATTAAATACTTAGCAATCAATACTTTCGTTTTTTTAGGAATATCACTCAAATCCACTAAATTCATCAATGATATTATTAGACTATTTTCATTGGGAGCAGCATCTTTATCTTCTAAACATTCATTAAATAGACTAACATTGTACTCCAACCATTTTTCCAGCAATAATTTGATATTCTCCTTTTCATAAATACATTGATGATTCTGCGTAGTCATATCTAATGTTTTATAAAATTTAATTAAGAAATCTAAAATATTCTTTTGTTGGAATATTTGAGCTAATCGCTCAGTGTCATTCTTTTGTTGGGAATTTAGTAGATATTTAAACAAACTATAATTTAAAACATAGCTATATCTGTAATTCTTAAGATCTAATCGATTAACTATTTCATTGATATTGGTTAAAGAAATATCATAATTACCATCACGTCCAGAAATAACATTTACAATAAATTCCTTTTCTTCTTTTGTAATTTTATTATCATAGAAATAGGTCAGATAATCTTGATATGTTTCATCAATGTAAGTATTTCTTATTAAAAAAGGAATAATAGCAAATTGTGGATTTTCTTTAATTGATTCTGAATACAGACTATCAAAATTCTCAATCTGAATCGAGGATTCATAAACATCTGACAATCTGAATCTATCCAACTCATATAGTTCATTTTGTAACGATTTAAGTTTATCATTTAAACGAGGCAAATTTCGTTTATTCTTAGTGTTTTTTAGACGCTCTTGAAATTCTGCACTATTTTTATTAGGAAATACTGAGTCAAGAGTTTCCTCAATACTAGACTGATTGTAATGAGCATCATAAAAATTACTAAAAGAAGTAATTTTGCTGTCTTCTTTCAGCAGCTCCATGATAAATTCATGATAGGAGGAGAACTTTGCTTGGCTCTTTCCATTTACTTCAATCACTAATTTACCTTCAGGGATTTGAAAATTTAGACCGTACAATTCAACCTCATCCCTCAGCTGCTCTGTTTGTGCATTTTCAATCTCTTTCTCCAATAATTGAATTTTTTCCGATAATTCATTTTTTCGTTCTTCTAACTGTTCATCTTTTGAATGTAACAATTCATATAAATACCCTTGATTCTTTTGTAAAAGAGAGAAATCTTTAGGGAAGATATTTTTGTACACTATCATTGAAAATACTTTTTTAGGATTTAATTTCGGAGTACTCAATGATTCTTTGTAGGTCAGATACTCATTACAAATATTATTAATCAGGCGCATATCATCAAGGTATAATGAGATATTAAATAAAAAATTTTCATCCAATCCCTCACCAAGTTCCATATCTTCTAATATTTCTATTAATTTATCATAGGAATTTGAAGTAGTGACAACAGGAACTACCGGAATAATAAAATCAAAAAACTTTGTTCGCTCTTGTGACTCGAGCAAATCATCTTTGACAAGATAGAAAAATACTAATTTAGATTCTCCACACACTTTCCTTTTTCTATTGATAACAATATTTAATTCCTTAATTTTTTCAAAGATTCTTGAATCATTGAATCGTTCAATGTCTTCAAAGACTATGACATCTGCCTTAGATTGTTTAAACAGATATATCACATCATCCAAATATCTATCAAAATAAGATACTTTGCTAGTCTCGTTTGAAAAAACTTCTATATCTGTTTCAATTTTATCTGATTTTAGCGATAGGTGTTTAATGAATCCAATGTCTCTTTGTAACTTTAATAAATAAAAAATTCCATAAAAAAACAAAGTAAATAAGATAACGAGTGCTGAAAGTCTAACAATCGGATGAATAGTCCAAGTAAGCCAATCAATATCCTTAATAAAATCAGTCCATAAATTCAAATACAAAAACAGTAGCAAAATAGAAAATAAAAAAACTGTATTTTTCTTAGGATCAATTTGTGACTCTGCATCCAGTGTTTTAAAAATTGACTTTCTAATTGAGTTGGGCTCAATCTGATGAAGTAATTGATTGATAATCTTTCCCTCAATTGTATTAATTTCACGGTTATTAAGTTCGTTTTTTTTAGCTTCATCATACTGAGCGAGAGAAATATGGATAAACTTTTTGTCTCTTTTCTCTAACTCAAACGTCTCAATGACACTGCTTTTACCAGCTCCATAGTTCCCTGTAATAGCCACATTCGTTGGCTCTGATACATCACTGATAACAAACTCTAGAGCATGTGATATGACTGGTTTTATTTTTACATCTTTATTCGATGTAAGCGAACGAAACTTATACTTTTTTTCCTTTTCCGTACTTTCGTCAATCATTAACAAAATACCTCCCTAACAAGTTACTAAATACTTAAACATTACATCCTTTATCAATATACCCATACTATTATATCAATTTTTCCTCATTCTATAAAGTATTTATATAAAAATCTAATGTATATTATCCTCCCATCCTCACATTCCCTACCCACTATCTATTAAACACCAAAAATCCCCTAGAAATTACATTTCCAAGGGAGTATTCTTTATCCTGCTGCTTCCGGTGCTTGTTCCGGTTTTGTTTTCTTATTTGGGCCAGCCAGGCGGCGCTTACTGTCTCGGATAGTATTGAGATCCTTGAGGAGTTTGGCAAAGTGGACTTTCTCTGGGTAGGCTTCTGCGGAGGCAGCGGTATAGCGCATAAAAAGATCATAAGTGCGGGAGATTTCCGTACGCAGCTGCTTGGTCTTACCGACTTCCTTGCTGGACTTGGCTGCCCGCGCTAGGGCTTCGGCCTTATCATAGTCTTCCTGAGCAGTCGTCACTGCGCCAATCACCGGTGAGAGTCCCAGCGTAGTTACTGCCGCATTGTAGGGCTCTTCCTTGAGGGTTTTGAGGAGACTCTTAATCTCAGCAGTGGCGACATCGTTATTATGCTTGGTGATATCCTTGTACTTGATCAGGACTGGAGCCAGCGTCTCATGGGCTTCCTTGAACTTTGCTTCCTTTATCTTAGCAAATCCCCTATGCAGGGTAAAGAGCCCGACCAGAGCACTGTCCCGCTCCTTATCCACCTCTGCTAGACTTGTGGTCTGCTTCTTTTCCACGCTGGCTAGCTGTCTCTGGAACTCTTCTAGCTTGCTCGCAAAGGGCTCCAAGTGCGTACCATACATATCTTCGTTCTTATTTGCCTTGACAAAGTCCGTGATGATTTGACGAGAATCGGTCATCAAACTTTCAAACTCACGGTGAGTAAAGTTGCTATAGGTCAAGGGACGAATGGTGTAGTTAGTAGTCATAATAAAACCTCTCCAATAATTTGATGAACTAAGTATAGCATGTGACAATAAATCTTTTGCAAGGCTGCCCTGAAATGTCATTTTTTATCCCTGAAATAACACTTTTTCAAAATCAAAGACATAAAATATCCCCACCTGATGATTTCTTCAACTTCAGATAGGGATTATGTCTCTTAAAAAATGAATTATCAAGGCATTTCACGCTTAGAATACTTTGAAATTTTAACAAAAGCTAATATTCGAACTTTAGAATGGTTTAATATTTTAGCAAATTGCATCAAGTGATAGTTAGAAAGCATGAAATTTTTTACAAAATTGACTATTCGAAACCTAGTTTATCTAAATATTTTAGTAAACACTCGTATTCCCCCTTTAGATTGATTGGATATTTAGCCAGAGTTTACTCTTCGAAGTTTTGATGATTACTTTTCACTCTATCTCCCCACTCTCAAGGTTTCGATGACTTCCTAAATCAGTTGGGTGTAATTTCCAATTCTTGGGTCTTCTTCATCTAACTCCCCCATCTTAGTGTTTCGTTGGATATTAGCCGTATTTTACACCTCTCATTATAGCACAGAAGCAGTTTGTTTTATAGTTTCTTCTGGCGGTAGAGATAAAAATCCCCAGCTCTTTTCAAACTGGGGATAGCTTTATATTTTTAATTCATATACTTCCTGCCAGCCAGCTGGTCCTAATATCCGCTGGGACTGTTTGCTAAAACCTGTCTCTCGGTAGAGATAGGAAGCGACTTGATTTCTCTCATTGACACCTAGTATGATGCTTTTATACATAGGCAAATGCTCTCTTATGAAATCAGGCAAGAGCTTCAGCGTCTGACTACCGTACCCTCGCATCCGAAAGGCTTCATCCGTTGAAAAGCTACGAAGGAGCAGGCTATCTGGCTGACCACCATAAGTGTACTTCTCTTCCCCAGCATCCAAGATCAGAAAGGTTACGATTTGATCTTCTTCAAGACCCAAGATGGCATAGCGATTTTTTAAGTCAGCGACAGCTTGACTCGGATGATTGGTAAATCTTAAGTCGGTTAAATGGTAAGACTGCAAGGCTTCTCTATCTGAACTTCGATAGAATCGGATTTGCATCTAAAAATCCATCCCGTCCGGATTTGGTGCGCCACCGGCCAAACCGCTGACATTTTTAAGCACTTCCAAGTCAGCAGCATCTAGCTCGATGTCAAAGCAGTCCAGATTGCTGGCAATCCGGCTCGGAGTGACCGACTTAGGCAGGGGCAGAAAGCCTTCCTGCAAGCTCCAAGCTAGAGCAACTTGGGCAATAGTCTTGCCATACTTGTCTGCCACAGCCTGTACGGCTGGATTTTGGAAGAGCTCACCTTGGCCAAATGGCCCCCAAGCTTCCAGTAAAATCTCATGCTCACGGCAGAAGTTCACCGCCTCTGTCTGATAGACACCTGGAGCCAGGCGGATTTGATTGACAGCAGGAGTCATGCGCGCTGTTTCAAGCAAGGCTTCTAAGTGATGAGGCAGGAAATTGCTGACGCCAATCGCTCGAATCTTGCCGAGATTATAAAGGTCTTCCATAGCTCGCCAGACTTCGGCATTGCGCTTTTTCCAAGCATCGTTTTCCCTCAGGGGCTTGGGATTCGGCCAGTGGATGAGGTAGAGGTCTAGATAGTCCAATCCCAACCGCTCCATTGAGGCAGCAAAGGCCTCTTGAGCCTCCTCATAAGTATGAATGTCATTCCAAAGCTTGGTCGTGATGAAGAGCTCCTCCCGCGGAATACCGCTGTCCTTGATCGCCCGTCCGACACTCTCTTCGTTCTTATAGATAGCTGCCGTATCAATGTGCCGATAGCCTGCCTTGAGAGCGGCTAATGTTGCTTGATAGGCTTCTTCGCCATCCTGAGCCTTCCAAGTACCGAAGCCCAGCACCGGAATGCCTACACCATTGTTCAAAAGATATTCTCTCATCTCATGTCTCCTTTACAAGTTCCATCTACTGCCTCCAGCAAGGCAGCTGCTACAGTGTTCACAAGAGCAGAACTGCTCACTTCTTTTCCCTTTTCTTCAGTATTGGCTTAGGTTTAAAGATATTTTCCTTGGTTGGCTCCATGCCTTTACTGAAAAAGCTATAGATAATGAAAGCAACTCCTGCAACAAGGATCAAGATTCGTCCAAAAATCAGTCCCGCCAGCAGCAAAACAAGTCCCATTATCAAAAATTTCGCATCAATTCGTTTCATAGTCTACTCCTGTTTACATTATAGTCTCATTATAACACGCCTAAGAAAGCAATTCAAATCTAGGAGAAGTCTATCAAGCTGTCTGCCAACCAAAAAGAACAGGTTGCCCTGCTCTTTCTGAAAAATATAAGGAGACTAATTTAAAATACCTGCGGTTCTCATACATGGAATCGTTCTTGACCATCAAGATAAGTAGCTACCAGCTCTAAATCTTTATCTAAAACGATAAAGTCAGCATCGTAGCCTTCCTTGATCTGTCCGCAGACATCATCAATATGGACGGATTTTGCCGGAATCAGGCTAGCCATCATAACCGCCTGATGAGGATTGGCAATACCCCATTTGACCACATTTTTCAATCCGTCCTTGAGTTTTAGGATAGAGCCAGCTAGATTGCCCGTTGACTTGAGCCGAGCTGTTCCTTCGGCCACAACCACTGGAAATTCTCCCAGCATGTAGTCACCATCTTCAAGACCTCCTGCGGTCATACAGTCAGTAATAAGGGCAATATTTTCATGTCCTTTCTGCTTAAGCAAGATGTCACAGGCCTTAGGATCCACATGATGGCCGTCACAAATCAGTTCCGCATAGGTGTGGGGCAACTCATACATGGCACCAACCATGCCCAGCTCCCGATGAGTCAGGCCACGCATACCGTTATAGGCGTGAACCCAGACACTGGCACCTGCTTCGACCGCAGTTTTGGCTTCATCATAGGTTGCGTTAGAATGCCCCAGAGCAACGGTCACGCCTTCATCAGTCAGCGTGCGGACAAACTCCTCCACGCCATCACGCTCTGGTGCGAGAGCAATCTTATTGAGCAAGCCATTTGCGGCCTTCTGCCAAGCACGAAACTCATCCATGCTAGGATCTTTCATATAGGCCGGATTTTGAGCGCCTTTATACTTTTCGGTGAAATAAGGCCCTTCAAAATAGAGACCGCGAATCTTGGCCCCGCTGGCTTCTTGATAGCGAGCACCGATATTTTCAGTTACTGCTAAGAGCCGCTCGTAGGACGAGGTCAGGGTTGTTGGTAAAAAGCTTGTCACACCGGTAGTCAAGAGACCCTCACTCATGGTATGAAGAGTTCCTTCGATGTTATTGTCCATTACATCAACACCGCCGAAGCCGTGAATGTGAGTGTCCACCAGACCCGGCGCAATCAAGTAGCCACTGTAGTCTATGACTTCTGCATCCTGCGGAACAGACTGCACCAGCTTGCCAAATTTGCCGTCAATCAGCTCTAAATAACCGCCCTGACGGATTCCCTGAGGATAGAAAAATTGATCTGCTTTGATATATGTAGGCATAAGACTGCCTCCCTTTTTCTTGACTTCTGTATTCTCTGCCATTCAAAGCGGAATTCTATGATAGAGCTAGCATCTTTCTATAGCTGCTTTCTAACTCCCGCTTTTGAATCTCTGAGTTTTCTTGACTATATTATAACTCTTTCTTTTTTATTTGTAAATGGTATATACCTATTTTTGTAAAAATTGTTATATTAAATTAAAAAATGAGAAAACCCAGCCATGACAGCTGAGTTTCTGCTTTACTTTTTATCTAAATCGCGCAGCATCTGGTCGATTTTATTGCCATACTCGATGGATTCGTCCTTGACAAAGGTCAAATCTGGAATCTTGTACATCTTCAGATTGTGACCCAGTTCTCGCTTGATAGTACCGGTTGCTTTTTCCAGACCGGTCTGAGCTTTTTGATTATCAGAGGCCAGATTGCTCATAATCGTGTAGTAGACCTTGGCCATGGATAGGTCGCCCAGCATTTGGACATCGGTAATAGTTACTCCTTGCACCCGCGGGTCACGAACTTTCTTCTGCAAGATTTCATTGACTTCGCGCTTGATTTCCATGCCGACACGGTCTGTACGAAAATTGTTTGCCATGAGATTTCCTTTCTAATTTTCTTTCCTGCAATATAAGCTAGGCTAGGCCTAGCTTATATGTTTAGTTTTAATGAATGAAATTTCTTCTAAACTCTTTGTAAAAAAGGATGTTGGACTAGAAGTTTCGACTTCCACCAAAAATGATTTTCACTGCGAGTTTTTAACGGACTTCTTATCTTATTTCTTAATTTCTTCCATGATGTAGGCTTCAATCGTGTCATCTACTTGGATGTCATTGTAGCCATCAATCATGAGTCCACCTTCGCGGCCGTTAGTAACTTCCTTAACATCATCCTTGAAGTGCTTGAGACTGGCAAGCTCTCCGTCGTAAATCACGACACCATCACGGATAACACGAACCTTGGAATCACGGGTAACTTTACCGTTGATAACCATAAATCCACCGATAGTACCAACCTTGGAAACCTTGAAGGTCTCGCGGATAAGAGCTTCCCCGATGATTTTTTCTTCGTATTCTGGATCCAGCATTCCCTTCATGGCATCTTCCATTTCTTCGATAACCTTGTAGATAATGCTGTGGAGACGAATTTCGACATCGTCAGCTTCTGCCTGTTGGCGAGCCTGAGAAGTTGGACGAACGTTAAATCCGATAATGAAGGCATTTGAGGCTTCTGCCAGTGTCACGTCAGATTCATTGATAGCACCAACCGCTGAGTGGACGATGGTAATCTTAACGCCTTCCACTTCAATCTTCTGCAGGGAAGCAGACAGGGCTTCTACAGAACCTTGTACATCAGCCTTGATGATAACATTAACAGACTTGACTTCACCAGCTTTGAGGGTATCAAAGAGATTTTCCAGACTGACGCGGTGAGTAGCTTGACGTTGCTTAAGAAGTGCACGTTTGGCACGTTCTTCACCGGCTGCACGCGCAGCTTTTTCATCTTCATAAACCGCAAAGTGGTCACCAGCCATCGGAGTTTCATTGAGACCAGTGATAGAAACCGGTGTAGATGGCCCTGCCACCTTAACACGACGGCCAAGGTCATTGGTCATAGCCCGAACCCGACCGAAGGTATTACCAACAACGATTGGATCCTGCACATTCAGTGTACCTTGTTGGACAAGCAAGGTTGCGACAGCACCTTTTCCTTTATCCAGACGGGCTTCGATAACTGTACCAATCGCTCGAACAGTCGGATCTGCCTTGAGTTCTTGGATTTCAGCCACCAAGAGGACTGTTTCCAGCAAGCTGTCGATATTTTGATTGAATTTCGCTGAGATTTCAACAAATTCAGAATCTCCGCCCCAAGCTGTTGACATGACACCATGCTCAGCCAACTCACCAATCACGCGCTCAGGATTCGCTCCTGGCTTATCAATCTTGTTGATAGCTACGATGATTGGGACATCAGCGGCTTTGGAGTGGTTGATAGCTTCGATCGTTTGCGGCATAACACCGTCATCAGCCGCTACGACCAGAATAGTGATATCCGTAACAGAGGCACCGCGAGCCCGCATAGAAGTAAAGGCCGCGTGTCCAGGCGTATCCAAGAAAGTAATCTTCTTGCCGCTTTCCTCGATCTGGTAAGCACCGATGTGCTGAGTAATACCACCTGCTTCACCTGTTGCTACACGAGAGTTACGCAGGGTATCCAGGAGGGTTGTTTTACCATGGTCAACGTGTCCCATGATGGTTACAACCGGTGGACGCTCTACCAAGGCATCTTGGTTGATATAACCTTCTTCTACGAAGAAGCGCTCAATGTCAGCTGTGTCAACTTCTACCTTCTTCTTAGCTTCGATACCGTAGTCCACCATGAGGAGCTCAATAGTATCGCCGTCAAGAGATTGGTTTTGCGTTGCCATCACACCCATCATAAAGAGCTTCTTAACAATTTCAGCTGGCTCGCGCTTGATCCGTTTTGCAATTTCTGCAACGGTCATTCCGTCTGTATATTCAAATTCGGTCGGCAACTCATGGAACTTACGTTCTGTAACAGGTTTTGGTGCCTGATTATTGTTGCCCTTTCCTTTTTTATTTTTCTTGTTTTTATTCCAATTACTATTTCTTTGATTTCTCACTTGATTTTGACTGCTTCGATTCTTTTGTTGTTTTCTTGGACCTTCTTCTTCGCGATCAAAATCATCGCGCTTCTTATCTGGTCGAGCTTGCTTCTTACGACGCGTATCCACAGCGGCTGGCGCTGGGCTTGGATTCGCTGCTGGAGCAGATGGGGCAGGTGCAGGCTGAACTGGTGCACTTGCTTCTGCCTTAGGCTGCTCTTTGCGGCGGTTTTGCCGTTCCATAACTTCTTTTGCTTCCTGAGCTTGCTTAAAGCGTTCCTCGCTGGAGCGAGCGTATTCAGCATTTTGCTCTGCTTTCAAAGCTGCTGCTCGGGCCTTAAAGTCAATCTTTGGTCCTTGAGGCTGTTGGCGGTTTTGACCGTTAAATCCTTGATGATTCTGACCATTGCGGCGGCCATCTTGACCACGATTATCGCGACGGTCATTTGGACGATTGCCCCTATCTCGGTCGTTGCGGTTTCCGCGATTCTTATTTCGATTATCTCGGTCCTCACGCTTGCCTTGCTCTTTGTTTTGTGGTTTGCGGTTGCCTTGCTGCTTACGACGCTCTGCCTCTTCCTTGGCTCTCGCTTCACGTTCTGCCTTAAAGTTCCGGCTTTGCGGGCGCTTGACTGGCGCTACCGTTTCTGCTTTCGTTTCTGGCTTAGCAGCTGCTTTTGCTTCTGTCTGTTCTGCCTTGACTGGTGCCGCCTCTTTGGCAGGAGTTTTTTGCGGTGATGGTTGGGCTGCTGCAGGCTTTTCTGCAGTAGCTTGAGGTGCGGCTGCTTTCTTGAAACTGGATTTGATTCGCTCACCAGCATCAGCTTCTACGCTGGATGAATGACTTTTGACATCAAGGCCCAGCTCCTTAGCACGAGCCACTACCTCCTTGCTTTCTTTTCCCAGTTCTTTGGCGATTTCATACAATCTTACTTTAGACAAATCTTGTCCTCCTCTTCTATTACATAAGAGACCTCATTTTCTTTGTAAAACCAGCATCTGTCACGGCGAGCACTTTTCTGGCCTTGCCAATGGCAGAGCTTAATTCCAGTGTTGAAAACACGGTTGATACTTCTACTTGGTAGTAACGGCTTTTATCAGTGATTTTCTTGCTGAGATTAGGAGCTGCATCCTGAGCTAAAAAGACCAGATCTGCTTTTCCCTCCTGTATAGCTTTGACGGTCAGCTCTTCACCAGAAATGATGCGGCCAGCCCGCTGAGCCAGTCCCAGCATATTTGCAAGTTTCTCTTTATTCAAGACCCAACTCTCTTCTTTTGACCTTATGATCGACATAAGCGATTAACTCATCATAGAAAGCCTCATCCACTTCCATATTAAAGCTGCGGTTAAAGACCCGCTTCTTCTTGGCTTGAAGAGCTTCCTGATTATCCAGCTTGATATAGGCTCCACGGCCGTTGGCCTTGCCTGTCGGATCGATAAAGACTTGACCTTCCTTGTTCTTGACAATCCGCAATAAATCGCGCTTGTCAATCACTTCGTTGGACACCACTGATTTTCTTAAAGGGATTTTTCTTGTTTTTGCCATTCCAGCCCCCTTAATCTAGTTCTTCAGCTTCGCTTTCTAAACCAGCTGTTTCCAGTACAGTTTCCTCTGCAGCTGCGTCAAAGTCTGTTGCTGAAAATTCTGGCTCTAGAACATCTGCATCCCCAAGAATTTCTTCAGCTTCCTGAGCAAATCCGCCCAGTTCATTGGCTGCTTCCATTTCTTCAAACTCAGTGGCAGACTTGATATCAATTCTAAAGCCTGTCAAATGAGCTGCTAAGCGTACGTTCTGTCCGCGACGACCGATAGCCAGAGAAAGCTTGCTGTCCGGTACGACAACCAAGGCCCGCTTGTTATCTTCTTCGTTAAAGATAACTTGGTCAACCTCTGCAGGAGCAATAGCGTTGTAGATAAACTCAGCTGGATCTGCTACCCACTCGATGACGTCGATATTTTCTTCAGTCGGTACCATACGGCCGCTCTTCGGATCATATTTGGCAGGATGGAACTTGCTAGTAATTTTCTTGATATTGGCTCCACCGCGTCCGACGATTGTACCGATGGCATCCACATTAGGGTTGTGACTGCGAACGGCTACCTTGGTCCGATCGCCAGCTTCCCGCGATACGCTCATGATTTCCACAGTTCCGTCATAAACTTCTGGGATTTCCTGCTCCATCAAGCGCTTGATCATTTCTGGATGGCTGCGGCTGACAAAGACATTGACGCCGCGAGGATTGTCTTCTACCTTGTAGACAAAGACTTCGATGCGGTCATGAGAGGCAAAGACCTCACCAGGAATCTGGTCTTGCTTCGATAGTTGCGCTTCAATGCTACCTAGATTGACATAGATAAAGCGATTGTCAAAGCGCTCCACCGTCCCGCTCATGATTTCATTTTCATGCTCTTTATAGGTGTTGTAAGTGATTGCTCGGGTCTGCTTGCGCATCTTTTCCATGATGGTTTGCTTGGCAGACTGAGCAGCGACCCGGCCAAATTCAGCCAGCGCTTCTTCAAACTTGATCTTATCTCCCAATTCATAGGCTGAACTGATAGCCAAGGCATCTTTGAGACTGATTTCCAAACGGCTGTCAAAGACCTCGTCCACGACTTCGCGAACAGTATAGACACGGAAATCTCCTGACTTTTCGTCAAACTCAATGGCTGCGCTGTCTGCCTGACCATAGCGACGACGATAGGCTGAGCGGAGTGACTCGGTCACCGCGTCAATGATATCTTCTTTCTTGATTCCTTTGTCTTCTTCCAAAATGCGGAAGGCCTCTAGCATTTCTTTACTCATTTTCATATGACTTTTGCCGAAACAAAAGTGTTCCTTTCTTTTCTAAATTGCTTCTGCGGCTAAAACTTAACGGCTAATCTGGCTTTGGAAACCAGACTGTAGGGAATTTCGGCTTCTTTTCTGCGAGTCTTGTCCAGATATTCCATGTGCAGGACATCCTCTTCAAAGCTCAGCAAGGTGCCTTCAAAGACTTTCTGCTTGTCAACAGCCTTATAGAGACTGACATGGATATAACTGCCGACTGCATCGGCTAGCTGTTCCTTGGTCTTGAGCGGGCGCTCCAAGCCTGGACTGGTCACTTCCAGAAAATACTGTTCCGGGAAGGGATCTGGTTTGATTTGATCCAAGAGCGGACTGATAATATCCGTCAAATCTGCTGTATCATTGACCGTAATACCTTCGGGCTTATCCACAAAGACACTGAGAACGTAGTCCCCGCCTATCTTTCCGTACTCAATATCGACTAATTCATAGGGGGCCAGAATGGCTGGTTCAATAACCTCCCTCACCAATTCAACAATTGTTGCGATATGACGACACCTCCTCACAGATAAGAGGCGAAGATACTTCCTCGCCTCTCTTTCCTTATTCATTACTAGTATTATAGCACGACAAGTCCCAGAATGCAAGGGAAATATGCTGTGCAAGCTTTTAAAGACCGAATTCCACTTAAAACACTCTTATTTTTAAGTAAAGTTCTTTCCCAATAAAAAGGCTTCAAGGAGTATTTCCTCGAAGACTCTTTCTTATTCAAACGCTGCTTCCACCCGGTAGATGACTTGTCCTTTGTTAGCAAATTTCTGCTCATACTCAGTCAGGACATTATCCTCGAAGTTGCTGGCATGCAAATCCAACCAGACACCCTTTAACTTCATACCATACTGTGAAAAGCTTACTAGGCTATACTCAAAAAGACCACGATTGTCCGTTTTGAAGTGGATTTCTCCATTTTCCGGCAAAATCTGCTGATAGGTTGCCAGAAAGGACTGATAGGTCAGACGACGCTTTTCATGACGTTTCTTGGGCCAAGGATCCGAGAAGTTCAGATAGAGGCGGTCAATCTCGCCCTCTTCAAAATAATCAGTCAAATCCGAACCGTCCACCCATAGAAGTTTGATATTGGGCACATCCGTTGCTAGCACCTTGTCCAAGGCATAGCTGAGGACCGATTTCTGGATATCAATCCCGATGTAGTTGATCTCAGGATTGGCCTTGGCCATGCCGGATACAAAAGCTCCTTTACCGCTGCCAACCTCGATATGAATAGGATGATCATTGCCAAAAATCTCCTGCCATCTGCCCTTGGCGTCTGCCGGATTTAAAATCACATACTGGGGATGCGCCTCTAGCAGTTCCGTCGCTCCCTTACGATTCCTTACTCTCATTGTCCTCTTCCGTATTTGGAACGGAAGTTTCGTAATGCGTAAATCTCCCGGTTCACATTTTCTAAATCATTGTTTTCATAGTATTTAGCAATCTGCATCAGATAAGAATACTGTCCAAACCAGTATAGCTTATTGAAAACAGTCTGATTATACTTATAACCATAGGCGCTCAACCACTCTTGCCAACCTGAATCAGGCACATAATGGCTCAAAATATGAGCTACATCCATCATCCTGTCTGTCAAGCGCACAGAATCCCAATCTACCAAGTAAATAAGCCCGCTGTCGGTCTCTACCCAGTTGCTGTGGCGCACATCTCCGTGAACGATAGTCGCGTAGTCCTTACGAAAGGCTGGTACTGTCTGGCGTAGGTCGCGGATAACTGATTGCAGATATTGATTATTCCTCAAAGCAAGCGGCACTTGATTGAGCCAAGCATTCAGCAAATCAGTCGGTGTTTCCAGTGTATAGCCCAGCTTGGTCAGCTGCGTCATCAATGGGCGCGAGCGATGCAGCCGTGTCAAAATATTGATTACCTGCTTTTTGGACATATCATTTGGGGTCAGAATAGTGCCTGAAAGCCACTCCTGCCCGCTCATAACATTGCCGTCCGGCATCCGGCGGCTCCACAAAAGCTGCGGTGCGATTTGTTCTCGAGCTAAGCCTGCTAAGATAGGGGTTGTATTCATCTTGACGAAAACGCGCCCCCCGTCCGGATAAGTCCCCATATAGGCCTTTCCGCTCTTACCAGCTATCGGTGTCAGGGTCAGCTCGTTATCAACCAAGTCCATATTTCCCCTCCGTAAAAAGTTTCTTTATCATTTTACTAATTTTACCTCTTTTAGTCAACCAATCTCCGTAACTTAAACGGCAGATAGAACAGATAGAGTAGGGCAGTCGCTCCCAGCATGGCCAGCACTGCTGTCTTGTCTTGGAAAAAGAGCAGAGCAGTCAGCACTTCAGCCAAAAGAACACTGATGCCAATTGAAGTGATAATTTGTCTTGCTCCCTTCAGCTTCTCCCCTCTTTCTATCGGAAAAAGTTGGGTCAAAAACTGATAGTCAAAAGCTTCGTACAAGGCCGTCAGCTGGAAGAGCAAGAGGTAATTGAACAAGACCGCAAAAGCTGCAGCAATCCAAGCTTGACTGACAAAAACCAAGGCCAAAAGAGCCAAAAAGAGCAGTCTTAAGGTCAGAGCAAAGAAGTCTCCATTTCGCAAGTAAGAGCGCAAAAAGAGATTCTGCCAGGTCTTGCTATGCTGCTTGCCCACAAGTCTCGTCAAACCATCCAGATAGGCCCGGCGCTTGACACTATTTGAAATGCCTTTAACATTTGTAAAGAGAGCAAAGAAACGGAGAATCGTCTGCTTTCGAGCAGCTTCATAAGCCACCAGAACCTGCCAATCTAAACCATTTTCAGTAAAGAACTTCTTAGCCTTAGCCTGAAACAAAAACCATTTTAAGACTAGCATAAGGAGACAGTAGAGCCCGAAGCCCCAAACAGGCAATCCCAGAGCCAGAAAAAGCGGAGCCAGTAACAGTAAGATTCCAGTCTGTAAGACTGCGTACAAGAGATAGGAGCGCAGAATCTGAGCCTTGATAAAAGCCCTGACTTCTGCTTCTCTGACCAAGAGAAAGAGAGCATCCGGCTTTTCCAGATAGGTCGCAATCCGTCCAAAAGGCAAGATAAAGACCGATAGAATAACCAGACTAGCAATAATGGGTAGGTGATTGGTCGGAAAATGTCGCAAAAGCTGACTGTACTGAACACCTAAAAATCCCATAAAAATCAGCAGAAAGAGCACGAAATGATCATTAAAAACATAGCGCAGGTACTTCAGGCACTGCTGACGAAAATCCTGCTTTCGTTTGGCAAATAATTCTTTCATAGCGCTGCCTCTTCTGTCAGGGCTAGATAGATGTCATTCAGACTAGCATCCGGCATTTGAAATTGAGCCTGCAACTCAGTCAAGCTGCCCTTGGCCCTTACTTGCCCCTTGTGCAGAATTACAAAACTATCGCACATCTTCTCGGCAGAGTCCAGAACATGGGTGCTCATCAGAATGGACTTGCCCTTCTTCTTTTCCTCATCCAAGAGCTGGATAAGGTCTGCAATCGCTACCGGATCCAGACCCAAAAAAGGCTCATCTACGATAAAAAGGCTGGGATCAACTACAAAAGCACAGATAATCATCACTTTTTGCTTCATTCCTTTTGAAAAGTGAACAGGGAACCAATCCAGTTTTTCCTTAAGTCGGAACATTTCCAGTAGCTTATCCACGCGCTTAAAAGCTGTCTCCTGCTCAATGTCGTAAGCCATAGCTACCGTCTCAATGTGCTCGCGCAGGGTCAATTCTTCGTAGAGACTAGGCGTTTCCGGAATAAAACCGATCTTCTTGCGGTAATCGCTGGGATTGGTCCGCAGCTCCAGTCCATCAATCTGAATCTGTCCCTTATAAGGCGTCAAAAGACCAATAATCTCATTGATAGTCGTAGACTTGCCCGCACCGTTGAGACCAATCAGACCAACCAGCTGGCCATTGCCCACTTCAAAGCTGACATCCTTTAAAACCGGGATATTAACATAGCCGCCCGTAAGCTCTTTGATTTCTAACATATTTTCTCCGAATTCTGGTATAATGGTTCTTATATTATAACAAAATCTAGCGAATAGAGGTACCATTTATGGCTGATTGTATTTTTTGTAAAATTATTGCCGGAGAAATCCCTTCTTCTAAAGTCTACGAAGACGAGAAAGTCCTTGCTTTTCTAGATATTTCCCAGGTAACACCAGGTCATACCTTGGTTGTCCCTAAAGAGCATTTCCGAAATGTGCTGGATATGGATGCCGACAACACCAGTCAGCTCTTTGCTCGCGTACCTGACATTGCCCGTAAGGTGATGAAAGCCACAGGCGCAGCTGGTATGAATATCATCATCAACAACGAAGAAATTGCTGGACAGACTGTCTTTCATACCCATGTGCATTTGGCACCGCGCTACAGTGATGCAGATGACCTCAAGATTACTTTCGCAGCCCACGAACCAGACTTCCCAGCTCTGGCCGAATTAGCTGAGAAGATTGCGCAAGCTTAAGGAGGGACTATGAAACTGTCAAATATTTTCCTATTTATTGGTGCCGCAGCAGCCAGCTACAAGCTGGTTGAAAACCGTCAAAAAATTCAAGAAGAAATCATTGAAACAACAGATAGTCTAGACAAAGTAAAGGACAGTCTAGCCAATATCCAACGAAATATTGCCATCATTCAAGAGCAAAAAGAGCAAGTCAAAGACATCGCTCAAGATCTTACTTATAAATATAAAGTCCTTGAAAACCAAGCTCAAGTGCAGATCCAGCAAGTCAAAGACATCTGGGAAAAGTACGAGTCTTAATAGAGAAAAGATGGATGATAAGGAAACAAAAACTCAAATCCGGCACCGCGTCAAGAACTTCTTGTCATTACCAAAAGAGACCAAGACATTTTGTCCCGGCCTCTTTTTATATTTAACTTTCTACTCTGTAGTTGCATTGACTACTGGCTGACTTTGTGGGGTGCTGACACTGACATCTGCCGCTGGAGCAGAGGAAGCTGCTGGAGCAACCGGAGTCGTATTCGTAGTTCCAACTGTTGTATCTGTCGTCGGATAAGAATAATTCTCATAACCATTATTATAAGTAGGCTGACTATAAGAATTCTGGTAACTGCTATAGCTTTCTGTGCTACTAGATGTACTACTGCTATTGCTGCTTCTTAGACTGTTGCCGCCCATAATATCTTCATAGAGAACAGCATTGGTCTTCAGACTCTTAACTGTGTCCAAACCTAGAGACTTGCGGATTAGATTCTGCATGCTCAGCAGATGCTCTGACGTCACCAGCTGATAGCTTCCACCATCAGGCAAGGTCGCATCTTCTCCACGCAGCTGTTCAGACTTGATGTTCTTAAAGGCATCCTGATAGCCTAGCAATTGTGGAATGCTTTTTGAATCAAGCGCGATATTAGTCTGCATATTGCTGCTGACAGCTTTTAAAATAGCCTGATAATGGCTGACACTGTTGAGACTGAGAACTTTTTCAACCACTTTCTTAATTACTTCACGTTGACGCTTCTGGCGGCCATAGTCACCCTCTGGATCCTGATAGCGCATGCGAGCATAGACCAGCGCCTGATCACCATTGATAGTTTGCTTGCCAGGCTCAACCTTAGCAGTATACTCAGGCTCATTATCCTCAATAGAAATTGGGAAGTCAAAGGTATTATTGACCTCAATACCGCCTACTGCGTCTACTAGCTGAACCAAGCCCTGCATATTAATCATCACATAGCGGTCGATGTGGATATTCATCAAGCCCTCAATAGTCGAAATGGCTAACTCTGCTCCGCCAGTTGCATAGGCTGCATTCAGCTTAGCTTCAACTGTCTGACCGTTCTCATCAATCTGAGTCAGAATATCACGTTCCAAACTCATCATGACTGTTTTCTTAGTCTTGGGATTGACACTCAAGAGAATCATGGTATCGCTGTTCCCGACCCAAGTATCCTCGCGGGATCCGCTCCCTGTATCTACACCCATCAGCAAGATGGTCATGGGCTTAGTCGCAGAAATGACATCTGTCTCATTTCCCAAGCCCTTATAAGTCTTGGACAGTTCATCTGTTGACTGACCATAGATTGTCCAAGCATAAGTACCGATACCAGCTGTCGTTACGACAAGGAGGCTGAGAAACATCATTATAATCTTTTTAAACATATCTTTTTTAGTCTATCAGTTTACCCATCAGGTAAACATCAAGAAACATCCCTTCTTTTAAATAGGCTCCTCTTTTTTGTAAGCCTTCAATTTCAAATCCTAAATCTTTATAGAGGTGAACTGCTCGTTCATTTCTAACCTGAACGCTCAATTCCAAGCGTCTAATAACTTGAGAATATTCTGCCCAAGTCAATGCCTCTTCCAGCAATATACGTCCCAGCCCTTGGTTCCAGAAAGCCTTCTTCACCACAACAAAGACTTGACCAATATGGCGAATTCGCTCATGGAAATCAGCTGTGATGCTGACAAGGCCAGCAATCTCACCATTAAAAAGCGCCAACAGATAAAGCTGATTACTAGAAGCAGCCTGATGCTCAATGAATGAAGCCATCTCTTCTTGATTCATCAAAATTCCAGCCTCATCCAGCGTCATATAATCTGACTCAGATCCGACCTGATTGAGGAAGGCAATCAGCTCAGCAGCATCTGTTTTTTCCGCTTCTCGCAAGCACAATTCATATTCAGCCATTCTGCAGTCCCTCAAGCAACTCTTGGGCTCGTGTTCCTTTGGCTTCAAAAACCAATTCACGCCCATCTTCCTTTTTCAAGAGGCTTAATTTGAGATAGTTGTTAGGCAGATTTTCTCCCAGCAGCTCTCCCCATTCAATGACCGTCACACCCTCCCCGAAGAGAAAGTCATCCAAATCAATGGAGTCTGGATCGTCTCCGATGCGGTAGACATCCAGATGATAGAGCGGCAAGCGCCCCTCATATTCCCGAACAATGGTATAGGTTGGACTTTTAATCATCTGACTGATACCCAAACCTAGAGCCAGACCCTTAGTAAAGGTTGTCTTCCCTGCTCCTAAATCTCCCGTTAAAACCAGTACATCCCCTGCCTGGAGCAATTTGCCCAGACACAGACCCCACTGGATTAATTCTTCCTCATTATGACTAAACATTCTCTTATTATACCAGAAAAAAATTTTTTCTGCTTAATTTTGCAAAAGAAAAATCAGCTAGGAAAAGCCGATTTTTTATACTGAAAATATAAGCTATTCAAACCTCACTAGACACAAGGAAATCCAGCAATGTTTAGGCCTAATTTAAAGCCAGATTTACGAAATTTAAAATAAATAGAAGATCCAAAATCCAAATCATAGAATGCACATCCTTGGCTTGACCTTTGAAGATTTTGACCAAGGTGTAGGTGATAAATCCAGCTGCTATCCCGTGAGTGATAGAATAGGCAAATCCCATAAAAATAGAAGTAAAGAAAGCTGGAATGGCCTCCGCCATATCATCCCAATGGATGTTTTTCAGACTAGCCAGCATCATAATCCCCACGATAATGAGAATCGGTGCAGTTGCAGCATTAGGAACAATAGCCAAGAGTGGGCTAAAGAAGCTTGACACCGCAAAGCAGATGGCTACGACCAAGGCGGTCAGACCTGTTCGGCCTCCAGCTCCGATACCAGCTGCAGACTCCACATAAGTCGTCACATTAGAAGTTCCAGCAATGGCGCCAATAGAGGTTCCGATGAGATCCGAGTAAAGAGCCTTATCCAAACCTTCTGATTCATGGTTTTCTCCAGAAGTCGCCACAATCCCGACCTTTTCACCTGTACCAATCAAGGTACCAATGGTATCAAAAATATCTGTCAAGGAGAAAGCCAGAATGGCCATACATGTCTGAGGCCAGCGAGCCGAATCTGCTAAGAGGGCACCCAGACCTTTCGGACCTACGGCCACCCCAAAAATCTGTCCCAATTCATTAACAGCAGTGCCAATATTATTCTGCCCAAAGTCAATGGCTGATAAATCAACCAAGCCAACCAGAATAGCCACAACTGTCGTTACTAGGATGGATAGGATAACACCACCCTTGATATTTTTCACGATAAAGAAGATTGTGATGGCGAGACCAACCAGGGCTACGATGACCGCTGGATTGTTAAAATCTACTAGACCTGGAGTTGCTGCTGAATTAGCCGTAATAGCTGCTGCAGCTTTATCTGCTCCCTTGCCAGCTACTGTATAGTTTCCCGGATCGATTGAAAACTTGAGCAAGCCAGCATTTTTAATTCCCACATAAGCCAGAAAGACCCCGATCCCTGCTGAAATAGCTGCTCGCAAGGAGCCTGGAATCGACTCAATAATCATCTTACGCACCTTGGTCAGAGTGATAATAAGAGAAATAATCCCGCAGATAAAGACCATAGCCAAGGCTTCCTGCCAAGTGTAGCCCAAGGCAAAGACGACCGTAAAAGTGAAAAAGGCATTCAGCCCCATACCAGGAGCCTGCGCATAAGGCAGATTGGCGAAGAAGGCCATCATCAAGGTTCCCGCAACAGCCCCGATAATTGTAGCTAGGAAAACACCCTGCTTGGGCATACCTGTCTGAGCCAGCATAGCCGGATTGACAAATAAAATGTAGGACATGGCAAAGAAAGTCGTCAGACCAGCCAAAACTTCTGTCCGGACATCTGTCCCTTTTTCGGTCAGTTTGAAAAATTTATCCATTTTTCAATAAATCTCCTTTTGAGTAAAATTTCTAATATCTAGTTCAAAAAATAAATAAAAACAAATTTAAAACTACTTATTTGCGAACGATATTTTAAATTATAATAAAAAACATTCACTTTTTCAAGATGAATGTCTCGCTGTTCTTATTTTTTATTATCTTTCATCAGAAATACCAAACTCATAAACTGTAAAAAGGTAAAACCAAGAATGAAAGGCAGTCGATCAGGCTGCAAAGTTTGCAAGAGTTTCTGTAGAACCAGCTGAGGATGAAGCAATAAATCCCAGCTATTGAGGCGATCATAACGTCCTATGTAGATAGCCAGACTGGACACAGCAGACAGAGCTGCCGTCAACAATAGATCCAAATACCAGTTAAGCTTCCAGCCTTCCTTGACGACATACCAGCTCTCCATACCACAGAAAATCCCGAACAAAATACTGGAAACAAAAGCTAAAAAGAGCAGGAAAACACTTGGCTTACTCAGAACATCTGCCACCCAAGTCATATGAATCAAATCGGTAATCATATAGAAAGTGTTGGGGAAGAAAAGCAACCACAGTAGGAAAAGAAGAGGATAAATCCATTTCTGCTTCTTGAATAAAAGTGTCAAGACAGCTGCATCATAGCTAATTAAGGCCAAGGTCATATTCCAGATGAGATAGGTAGGACCGCCATTTAGAGATTGGATATAGATAAAAAAGGCAATCATCAGAAAAAGAGCATGAATCATGATCGGTTTACGCATACGAAAAGCTCCTCCTTGGTGTGTCATAATTGTGACTGATTAGAGCACCATTATAACATAAGTCGTGTTATTTACACTGAATTCTGTTATAATAGTCTGTATTATCACTGAAAAGAGACTCACATGACAAAAAAAGTAATCGCTGTGGATTTGGACGGAACCTTGCTGGATTCTAACAGCAATTTGTCTGACTTCACCAAAGAAACCATCAAAAAAATTTCCCAAAAGGGCCACAAGGTCATTATCACAACAGGCCGGCCCTACCGTATGGCTTTGAAATATTATAAAGAATTAGAGCTCAATACGCCCATGATCAACTTCAATGGCTCTTTGACTCACATTCCAGAAAAGAAATGGGACTTTGAAAAATCGCTGACGCTGGATAAGTCCTTTCTGCTGGATATGGTTAAGCGCAAGGATGAGATTGAAGCGGATTTCATTGCTGGCGAATATCGCAATAAATTCTATATCACCAATCCCAATGAAGAAATTGCTGATCCCAAGCTCTTTGGCATCGATGCTTTCAAGCCAGAAAACCAGTTTCAAGCCAATCTGGTAACAGAGAATCCTAACGCCATTCTCCTGCAGACGCGAGCAGCTGACAAATACGCTCTGGCAGAGGAAATGAATGCTTTTTACCAGCATGAACTTGCTATCAACTCTTGGGGCGGGCCGCTCAACATTCTCGAGTGTGCTCCAAAAGGGGTCAATAAGGCCTTCGCCCTTCAGTACCTGCTTAATGTTCTCAATGTGGATCGTAAAAATCTGATTGCCTTTGGTGATGAGCAAAATGATACTGAGATGCTGTCCTTTGCTGGCACTGGCTATGCCATGAAAAATGCCAATACTGACCTGCTGCCCTACGCCGACCAGCAATTATCTCTGACTAACGACCAAGATGGTGTCGCCCACGAACTCAACAAACTATTTTTATAAAAGTAGACAATTTGGCAAACTCTGTTTGAGAGTTTGTCTTTTCTTTTTTGTCTTCTCTCGACCTCAATCATGCTCAAAAGCTTTAAAAATCGGAGCTTATCCGCCGTATCATAGTTTTAAAGGTTACTTCTGCTTGAAATTGTAAGCGTTTGCCATTTGTTTGAGTTTGTGATATAATTAACATAATCAAAAACTAAATAACAGGAGGAAACTACTTATGAGAGCAGTTGTTGTAAATCCAGAGGGAACTAATGTCCAACTCGTTGAAAATAAAGAAATGCGTCCTCTTGAAACTGGGGAAGCTCTCGTTGACATCGAATACTGCGGTGTCTGCCATACGGATTTGCACGTCGCGCATGGTGACTTTGGCAAGGTGCCGGGTCGCGTTCTTGGGCATGAAGGTATCGGTATTGTCAAAGAAATCGCTCCAGATGTAAAAAGTCTCAAGGTCGGAGACCGCATCAGTGTCGCTTGGTTCTTTGAAGGCTGCGGCGCTTGTGAATACTGTACAACTGGTCGCGAAACCCTTTGCCGTACAGTAAAAAATGCTGGCTATTCTGTTGATGGTGGGATGGCAGAGCAATGCATCGTAACAGCTGACTACGCTGTCAAAGTCCCTGAAGGACTGGATCCTGCTCAAGCTTCTTCTATCACTTGTGCCGGCGTGACTACCTACAAGGCTATTAAAGAAGCCCAGCTGCAGCCAGGACAATGGACAGTAATCTTTGGAGCAGGTGGATTGGGTAACCTAGCGGTTCAATATGCTAAGAAAGTCTTTAATGCCCATGTTGTCGCTGTTGATATCAACAATGACAAGCTCGCTCTGGCCAAAGAAGTTGGTGCTGATATCGTCATCAACGGCCATGAAGTTGAAGATGTCGCTGCTCTTATCCAAGAAAAAACTGGCGGTGCGCATTCTGCAGTAGTAACAGCCGTTTCTAAAGTTGCCTTCAACCAAGCTGTTGACTCTGTTCGTGCTGGCGGTCGGGTAGTTGCCGTTGGATTGCCATCTGAAATGATGGACCTCAGCATTGTCAAAACTGTTTTAGATGGTATCCAAGTCATTGGTTCCCTCGTTGGTACTCGTAAGGACTTGGAAGAAGCCTTCCAGTTTGGTGCTGAAGGATTAGTGGTTCCTGTCGTTCAAAAACGCCCTGTTTCAGATGCTGTGGATGTCTTTGACGAAATGGAAGCGGGTACCATTCAGGGACGTATGGTACTTGACTTCACACACTAATGCTTTAAAGCATGTCAGTCCCAACATTTACCAAACTCTTGGAAACATATGATGGGCAGACTTGATATTATTTAGAAACTTTTGCCATTATAGAGGGAGACTAAAGACATAAGATGCGATTTTCTGTCTTTGGTCCTCCTCTTTCTTTTTTGATAAATAAACACTTTCTCAAACAAAATTCTCTTCTTTCATTTCAAAAGTCTCTTTCATATTATTTCAACGTTTTTCATATATTAATCTGTTGTATTTTATATTTTCCTAATTTATTAAAACATTTCTATAGCTAAGGTTTGCTTATACCTATATTTATCAGGGGTTCAGCAAATACTGACATTTTTGAAAGAAAAAGTCGTTTTTAGGAACAAACGCTTGCATTTTTCATGAAAACGTTTTATAATAAACTTGCCTTAAAGTTTTCTTAAAACTTAAGTCAAACATTTTATAAGGAGGAATGTCAATAATGAGTATCGGAATCATTATTGCTAGCCACGGTGAATTTGCTGCTGGTATTCATCAATCAGGTTCTATGATTTTCGGTGAGCAGGAAAAAGTACAAGTTGTAACTTTCATGCCCAACGAAGGACCAGATGATCTCTATGCAAAGTTCAATGACGCTGTGGCTTCGTTTGATGCGGACGATGAAGTGTTGGTCTTGGCTGACCTTTGGAGTGGCTCTCCATTCAACCAAGCTAGCCGTGTCATGGGTGAAAATCCAGACCGCAAGTTCGCTATCATTACAGGCTTGAACCTGCCTATGCTGATTCAAGCTTATACAGAAAGGATGATGGATGCCAATGCCGGCGTTGAGGCTGTAGTGGCCAATATCATCAAAGAAGCCAAGGAAGGAGTCAAAGCTCTGCCTGAAGAGCTGAACCCTGCTGCTGAAGAAGCAAATGCTCCTGCTGCAGCTGCTCCAGTTGCCCAAGCAGCAATCCCTGAAGGGACTGTAATCGGTGACGGCAAGCTCAAAATCAACCTTGCTCGGATCGACACACGCTTGCTGCACGGTCAAGTAGCAACAGCTTGGACGCCAGATTCAAAAGCAGATCGTATTATCGTTGCTTCTGATTCAGTAGCTCAAGACGAACTTCGTAAAGAGTTGATTAAGCAAGCTGCACCAGGTAATGTCAAAGCCAATGTTGTCCCAATCGACAAATTGATTGCTGTTTCAAAAGACCCTCGCTTTGGCAACACACATGCCTTGATTCTGTTTGAAACTCCTCAAGATGCCCTTCGTGCTGTTGAAGGCGGTGTGCCAATCAAGACCCTTAACGTTGGTTCCATGGCCCACTCAACTGGTAAAACAATGGTCAACAACGTACTGTCAATGGACAAGGAAGACGTTGCTACTTATGAAAAGCTGCGCGACCTTGGCGTTGAATTCGATGTACGTAAAGTACCAAATGACTCTAAAAAAGATTTGTTTGATTTGATTAAGAAAGCCAACGTGCAGTAGAATCAAACGTTTTGCTTTTATTAATTTACGAAAGGATTTAGAACATGTCTATTATTTCTATGGTTTTAGTAGTCTTTGTTGCCTTCTTAGCTGGTCTAGAAGGTATCTTAGACCAATTCCAATTCCACCAACCACTGGTTGCTTGTACCTTAATTGGACTGGTAACTGGTAATTTGGCTGCCGGTGTTATGCTGGGTGGCTCTCTCCAGCTGATCGCTCTTGGCTGGGCTAACATCGGAGCTGCTGTAGCACCTGATGCTGCCCTCGCTTCTGTTGCCGCTGCAATTATCTTTATCAAAGGTGGTGAATTTACTCCAGAGCGCCTTGGAGTTGTTCAAGGATTAGCTGTAACACTTGGTGTTGCTGGACTCTTCTTGACTATGATTGTTCGTACAATTTCAGTTGGGTTAGTTCACGGGGCAGACGCTGCAGCTAAAAAAGGGAACTTCAAAGCCGTTGAACGCGCCCACTTCACAGCTCTCTTTCTTCAAGGTATTCGCATTGCAGTCCCTGCAATCCTCCTACTAGCTATTCCTGCTCAAACTGTTCAACATTACTTAGGATTAATGCCTGAATGGTTATCAAAAGGTATGGAAATTGGTGGAGGAATGGTCGTGGCTGTCGGTTACGCAATGGTTCTTAATATGATGGCTAGTCGCGAAGTGTGGCCTTTCTTTGCTATAGGTTTTGCTCTCGCCGCTGTAAGTCAACTGACTTTAATTGCATTTGGAGCAATTGGAGTAGCTTTAGCTCTTATCTACATCAACCTCTCTAAAAAAGGAGGAAATGGTGGCGGTGGAGCAACTACTTCTAATGACCCAATCGGTGATATCCTAGAAGATTATTAAGAAAGGAGATACACTATCATGACAGAATTAAATACTGTAAAACCTGATGAGTCAGGAAAATTGACTCTTTCAAAGGCTGACCGTCAAAAAGTTTGGTGGCGTTCTACTTTCTTGCAAGGTTCTTGGAACTATGAACGGATGCAAAACTTGGGTTGGGCATATGCGCTTATTCCTGCCATCAAAAAACTCTACACTAAAAAAGAAGATCAAGCTGCTGCTCTTGAACGTCACTTGGAATTCTTCAATACTCACCCATATGTTGCAGCTCCAATTCTAGGCGTAACCTTGGCATTAGAAGAAGAAAAGGCTAATGGAGTTGAAATTGACGATGTAGCTATCCAAGGGGTTAAAATTGGTATGATGGGACCTCTGGCTGGTATCGGAGACCCTGTCTTCTGGTTTACAGTTCGTCCTATTCTTGGAGCTCTGGGAGCATCTCTTGCTTTAACAGGAAATATTCTTGGCCCTGTTATCTTCTTCCTAGCTTGGAATGCTATCCGGATGGCTTTCTTGTGGTACACACAAGAATTAGGATACAAGGCTGGTTCAGAAATCACTAAGGATCTTTCTGGAGGAATTCTCCAAGATATTACTAAAGGTGCATCGATTTTAGGTATGTTTATTATTGGTGTTCTTATCAAACAATGGGTATCTATTAAATTTATCTTTAACGTATCATCTGTCAAGTTAGAAGACAAAGCCTATATTCATTGGGATAAGCTTGTTTCCTTTAGTAAAGAATTGACTGACAAATTGAGCGGAGGCAAAGGACTATCTCCTGAGGAAATAACAAATTTCCAATCGTCTATTAATAATGGAATACATAGTGCTTTTAAACAAGTAGCTGAGGGGGCTTCTCAAACTCCTGAAAAGGTCACAACTTTCCAACAAAACTTAGACTCTTTGATTCCAGGTTTAATGGGATTGATTCTGACTTTCCTCTGCATGTGGTTGCTTAAGAAGAAAGTTTCACCAATCACTATCATCGTTGCTCTCTTCATAGTCGGCATTCTAGCTCATGTAGTTGGTTTGATGTAAGCAAAAAGAAGGTTTCGACCTTCTTTTTATTGTGGTATAATAGCTATATTATTTAAAAGGGAGTTACTCTATGGCACAGTCACAAAACAAAACAGTTGAATTTAATACCACTGGCGTTTCCTATCTTGGATTAGGCGGTAAAGTTGGGAAATTTTTAATCGGCGAGACAGCGCTGGAGTTTTACGCTGATGCCAATGTAGAAGATTATATCCAGCTGCCTTGGACTAGCATCACTGCTATCGGCGCCAATGTTTCTGGCAAGAAAGTCAGCCGCCACTTTGAAATCTGGACTGACAAAGGAAAGTTTCTCTTTGCCTCCAAAGACTCTGGTAAGATTCTCAAAATTGCACGAGAACATATTGGCAACGACAAAGTCGTTAGATTGCCGACTCTGTTACAAAAAATTGCTGGAATCTTTAAGAAGAAAAAATAGGGTTGAAAAAGTTTCAACCTTATTTTTTATATTTTCGGCTAAGACAAAAGCTGCTTGTATCAGCAAAATGGAGCTAGCACAAAAAATTGAAAAGTGAAACAGGTTTGAGAATGCACTATTTCAGCCCATTGAAATGATAGGGTGGGGTAAGCTGACATTATCAATGCAAGACCGCATCATTAGATTTTTAAAAAGTATAAACATCAGCTAAATTTTTCTCGAAAGTCCATGTCTTGACACCTTCAACATCACGGGCATCTAGTTGTTTAAATCCGTTCTTTTTGTAAAAACGACAGTTGCTTTCTGTATGAGTAATCAAAGTAAGCCGGTGGCATTTCTCTTCTTTGGCAAGTGG
The DNA here is from genome assembly GCA_963536045.1 of uncultured Streptococcus sp. Classification (GTDB taxonomy): domain Bacteria; phylum Bacillota; class Bacilli; order Lactobacillales; family Streptococcaceae; genus Streptococcus. Next base: position 18,725 of record CAUSZI010000002.1, on the reverse strand, counting down.
CTCAAGTCCCTTTGAGATAAAAAGACCGCCAACTCCCTGTCCTTGATAATCAGGCAGCACACCCAGCAGTTCAAGATATAGAGTTGAAACACTCCTTTTCTTAGCTTCTTTGCTCCCCTCCCCAAAGACTTTTTGAAAGGCTAAAAGCTGGGGAATATATTGCCACATCCTCCATGCTCCTGCCCGCAAAAAGGAAAGTATACCGACAGGATGGCTACCGAGCTTATGAATAGTAGCGACCGCCATAAGACGCCCGTCCACTTCAGCAAGTAGGCAAATATGATGACGCATCGCCGCCTTAAGCATAACTGCATGCAATCTATTTAGAAAATCAATATAAGACCGGCTGCTGCCAAAGAGAGGACGGAATTTTTCTCTGTAGACCTCATGCTCAGCAAAAGCAGCAGTTAAAACCGAGACCGCAGCAGCAAGATCCCTTTCATCTGCTCTTCTAAAACGAATCATGATAGCTACCTCCTCAAATCTTTTCTGCTAATTTTTCTAAAAAAGCTTGACGTTTTTCAGCTGTAGACTGAGAAATATTCCCGAAATTCAACCAACGGCGCTGTCTAGCACCGATAGACTTAAAGGTATGGTCCAACATGGCTTTCTTGACGACATCACCACAGAAATACTTAAGATAGAAAGTCGGTGCTGCTGAAGTAGTAATAGCCAATACCTCTTTAATATTGGTCAGACGACCAACTAACTGGCGAGTTTTCGTCTCCTCGTAAATCTTATTTTTCAAAAAGACCTTATCTTCAAAGCCCTTGACAATAGCTGGCATATCCGCCCACCAGATAGGAAAAATCATGATAAGGCGGTCACAGGACGCAAGAGCTTCCTGATATTTTAAAACCAGCGGGTCTAGTGCCTGACCTTTATTAAAAAGCGCTAGCTCTTCCTTGGTATAGACAGGATTAAAACCATCCTCATAGAGATCGATCAGTTCATAGGTCTGACCTTTCTTCTCCAACAAGTCCTGAACCTGCTCTAAAATAGCATGGTTAAAGCTTTTATCATAGGGATGTGCATAAACAATGAGATTTTTACTCATATTTGTAACCTCCTAGTAAATCATTGAACATTGAGCGATAGACTTCCTCATCAAAAGGCTCCAAACCTTTGGCAATAAAATGCCCATAGCCTGTGATGAAGGTGTCCAGCTTGAGCAAAAGAATCTTTTTCTCTTTCTGACTCTCAATAGGCAGCTGATCCAGATAAACCACTGTCTTATTCCCGATTTCCAGAAGCTCACCTTTCCGGTAAGCCTCTATCGCCACAGGACTGAAAAAGAGAAAATCCATCATCTGACTGTTGGTCTCATATTCCGATAAAAGAAAAAGTCCTATCTGCCAAATGCAATCCAAAGGATCAGATACTCCGTCAAGATACTGCTCCTCTAAACGTCTAAGCTGGCTCTGGTTTTCCAAAAGACAGACCTGATAGTAAAGATCCTCCTTGTTTTCAAAAGCCTTGTAAAAAGCACCAGTCGTAACCCCCAGCAAAGATGCCAGTTTCCTCAGGGGGATATTCTGATAGCCATATTCTCTGATAAGCTGGCTTGCCTTCTCAATCATACGGTCGCGCGTTGTTTGTTTTACCATAAGAACTCCTTTAGATAACTATGTTACCTTTATCTAAAGATAACACAGTTATCTTTTTCTGTCAAGATTTTTCCTATCCTAGGATTTACATTTTCCGGAAAATCCTGTATAATAGTCGAAACGGATAAGTACTATTGGGCACTTTTCAGAAAGTCTGCGGTAGCTGTGAGCAGATAAGGAGAAAATAGGAAATTCTACCGTTAGTTTTAAAAATGAATAATTAAGCAAGTGCACTTTTGTGAAGTTGGATGGAACCGCGGCTCTGCCGCTCCAACAGTTTCATAAAGTGCTTTTATTTTTGGAGGTACTTATGTTAGATTTAAAACGCATCCGTACAGATTTTGATTCTGTCGCTGAAAAATTGGCTACGAGAGGTGTTGACGCTGCTACACTCAACCAAATGAAAACCATTGACAAAGAACGCCGGGATTTATTGGTCAAGGTCGAAGAACTCAAGGCTGAGCGCAATACTGTTTCTGCTGAAATTGCCCAAGCTAAACGCAATAAAGAAAATGCAGATGACAAGATTGCTGCCATGCAAAAACTTTCTGCTGAGGTCAAGAACTTGGACGCAACCTTGGCTGAGCTAGACGCTAAATTGACCGAGTTCACCACCACATTGCCTAATATTCCACATGATAGTGTTCCTGTCGGAGCAGATGAGGACGAAAACGCCGAAGTTCGTCGCTGGGGTACACCACGCCAATTTGACTTTGAAGCCAAGGCTCACTGGGATTTAGGTGAGGATTTGAACATCTTGGACTGGGAGCGTGGGGCAAAAGTTACTGGTGCTCGTTTCCTCTTCTATAAGGGGCTGGGAGCTCGATTAGAGCGTGCTATCTACAACTTCATGCTGGATGAGCATGGCAAAGAAGGCTACACCGAAGTCATCACTCCCTACATGGTCAACCATGATTCTATGTTTGGGACTGGGCAATATCCTAAGTTCAAAGAAGATACGTTTGAGCTAAGCGATACTAACTTCGTTCTGATTCCGACTGCTGAAGTTCCGCTGACCAACTACTACCGAGATGAAATTTTGGACGGAAAAGAATTGCCAATCTATTTCACAGCTATGAGTCCGTCATTCCGCTCCGAAGCTGGCTCTGCTGGTCGTGACACGCGCGGTCTCATCCGCCTGCACCAATTCCACAAGGTTGAAATGGTGAAATTTGCCAAGCCAGAAGAATCTTATGAGGAGCTGGAAAAAATGACTGCCAACGCTGAAAACATCCTGCAAAAGCTGAATCTGCCTTACCGCGTTGTAGCACTTTGTACTGGAGATATGGGCTTCTCTGCTGCTAAGACCTACGATTTGGAAGTTTGGATTCCGGCTCAAAACACCTACCGTGAAATCTCTAGTTGCTCTAACACAGAAGATTTCCAAGCTCGTCGAGCTCAAATCCGCTACCGTGACGAAGCAGATGGCAAGGTCAAACTCCTTCATACTCTCAACGGTTCTGGACTGGCTGTCGGACGTACAGTGGCAGCTATCTTAGAAAATTACCAAAACGAAGATGGCTCTGTGACTATCCCAGAGGTTCTGCGTCCATACATGGGTGGATTAGAAGTTATAGCGCCAAAATAAAAAGAAGTTCATCCTGATAATTTGCCTGTATTATTAGGTCTAAGTTCAGACATATTTTGCTAAAATAAAAAAATCCGAGATCAACTCAGAGAAAATCAAAAATAGAGTTTCAAAGAGTATCATCTCGGATTTTTTGTTATCTTTCTGGCTCGCAATGAGACTATATAGTAAAAACAAACATAAAGGACAATTACGAAAGCTATCAGAGCTTCTGCATGACTCAGCCAAACAAGCCAGGTCCAACCTAGATAATCAAGTCCCAGTTTCAGGGCAAAAGCTGTATTGACAAGAGGAAAGGTCAAGGCTGACCAGCCAAGCTGAGGACCCAGTCGGAAAATGCGAGGTAAGAGGCATAGGACCAACAGATAAAAGGCTTGCGATAAGAGGAGCAGCAAGGCAACAAACCAACCTTCAGCATCAGCACCAGCCAGACGGATATAGCTTCCCAGCAGGAGCGAGAAAGGCGCACAGTAAATGGCCCACTGTGGCCTTAAAGCATCAGGCATCCTTTGTGACCGCCTAACCTTGTAAAACAAGGGATAAAGAATCAAACTCAGTAGCAGAGCAAAAAACCAAGCCAAATATCCCAAAAACGGCTGATGAACTACACCCTGAGTCAAGCTTGCCATGGCCAAGCCAACATATAGGACCGTCCAGCTCGGGGTCAAAGATAATCCCTCGGCCTTAAGCACATACTTCCAAGTAAAGATAGCTATTAGAAAAATATGCAGAAGCAAGGCTATATACCAAAGCAGCTGGCCCACCCAAAATAAGCCAAGCTTGCTTAGGTAAGAAGCTAAAAGCATACTAGCCATAGGATAAGTCGCAAAGCTCGATAAGAAAGGAGCCTTTTGCAAATCTTGCCGATAGTCCGAAAATGACAGCACTAAAGCCAGTGTCAGATAAAGCCAAAGTATCAAAGCCAGACCATTCAAGAAGTGGAAAAAGATAGAATGGTAGTTCAGCAACAGATTAGCTAAGCCAAATAGGCCAAGAATCAACCCAGATAAAAGAATAGGCGGTCGTTTGCTGTTCACGAAGCAACTCCTTTATAGTAATGTCTTGAAGTCCCTCTTCAATGACAATCAGACGTTTGTTTACCATCATTTCTATGAAACTTCTAAAATATGCCGCAGCTGGACTGCACTCGGTGATACAATGGGAAGAAAAGCTCCTTCGTTCCAACGGCGGATAAAGCCAGAAGTCGAATTACTCAAGTATCCTCTTCCTCCACTAGCCTGGAGCTCCAAGAGCAGACTTTGGGCCACCACATCAACTATATCAATTCGCAGCTGGAAGAGCTCCTTAGGACGCTCAACGAAATAACCAGGCTGGAGAAGACCTCTATAGAGCTGATCCTGGATCGCAGTCAGAGCAGCCACTTGCTCCTCCCACTCCTCTCTCAAAATAGAGCGGACTAACAGATTAGCTTCGACCTCCGCCAGCGATTTCTCCGCTAGGCCAAGAGCCAGACCAAACTGATAACCTAGAAAAGCTGGGCGATTTTCTGCCAAAAAGGCCTTGGCATCTTGTGCAAGAATCCATTCCTCTTGCAAAGGCACATGGTTAAAGGTCAGGGCAGCTGTATTTCCCCCTTGCAAGGATACAAACTCTAAATCCGCTGAACGGGAGAAATTCTCCGCATCAGATGGCACAGCCAGAACCAGCGGCTGGTGGCTCCCGTCTTCGAAACCAGCAACAAATACGCTGAGGAAGCGATCCGCGCGAGCATTGGTTACCCAAGGCAGACGCCCCTTCAGATAAAGCTGCCCATCTTCTTCCACAATAGAGACATTTAACTCTTCTAAGTCCGACAGGAATTTGACAGCATTGGACAGGGCTGTCGCACCTGCATATTCCCCTGACAAAAGCCCTTCCAAATAGTGGTCTCTAAAGTAGGAATTAGCAGACTTTAAGACGTTATCAATAAAGGTCCTTTGTCCCCAAGAAATAAAGGAGGCGGTCAAGGAATGGTGAGCCAGCTCCTTGAGCACATCAATCACATCCGTATCATTGCCACCTAGGCCTCCCAGCTCTTCTGGAACGCCAACCCGAAAGGCTCCTTCAGCAGCGATACGCTCAATCAATTGATTGCCTGCTGCACAGGATTCTTTGTCAATTTGGTCAGCGTGGTCATCCAACCAGTTGATAAACTCTTCTGAAAAAAATGTCATTTGCCACCTCCTCAAAGACTAGGCATAAGGCTGCAATTCCGGATTAATTGGCGTGTTGGCCAGATTATTGGCATAATTGCAAAGGGTCGCAAGGCTGACACCCAGAACTACATCCAGAGCATTCTCATGCGTATAGCCCGCTTCTAGGAAGTCTACCAAAGCCTCGTCTCCGACCCGTCCCTTAGTATTGATGACAGCAATGGTAAATTTAGCAAGCGTATCTAGCTTCGGATCTGTATCAATCGGAGTACGATTGCGCAGAGCCTCCAAAAGATCATCATTCATTTGAATCTGCTTGATTGAAAAAGCTGTATGACCCGCCACACAGAAAGCACAGCCATTAGTAACTGCAGCCGTAATCTGCACTACTTCACGCTCAGTTGGTGTCAGGCTGTTACGGCGATTGATGGCTCCAACCGTCCGATAAGTTTCCAAAGCTGTTGGCGCATTGGCCAAAAGACCGATAAGATTAGGAATATAGCCACCATTATCTTTTTGAACAGTTTCCAGGACTTCTTTTACCTCAGCTGGTGCGGACTCAATCGTGTGGATAGTAAATTCTGACATATGAAACCTCATTTCTTTTAATTAGAAACTATCTTAACATAGGACCAATGGTTTGTATAATATATATTTTATATAAGTCCTATAAAGAGAATATAATGCGATTTTTCAAACTAAAATATATTTCCCTCGCAAGGTAGCTCCACATCAATTTCAAACAAGAATTCGAAACGAGAAAAAGAAGCCTTCTGGCTTCGATTTTTAATATTTCCTGAATCTCTGATAGCGATTTTCCAGTAATTGCTCCAAGGGTAGCTGAGACAGACTATCCAACTCCGTTGCGATTTCTTCTTTCACTGCAGCCAGTAATTCATGGTTGTTAAAGCCTCTTTCAGGAATAACCTTATCTACCACTTCCATCTGCAAGAGCTCGTGTGAAGTAATTTTCATCAGCTCGGCAGCTTCCATAGCGCGGCTACCGTCTTTCCAGAGGATGGAAGCAAAACCTTCCGGACTGAGAACTGCATACATAGAGTTTTCCAGCATCCAGACCTTATCTGCCACAGCCAAAGCCAAGGCACCACCTGAGCCACCTTCACCAATGATGATGGCAATAATCGGAACTTTGAGATTGCTCATTTCCATTAAGTTACGGGCAATAGCTTCCCCTTGACCACGCTCCTCAGCACCGACACCAGGGTAGGCACCTGCCGTATTGATAAAGGTTACCACAGGACGGCCAAATTTTTCCGCCTGTTTCATGAGGCGCAGGGCCTTACGGTAGCCTTCCGGATGCGGCTGTCCAAAGTTTCGTCGCAGATTGTCCTGCAAATTGCGACCCTTTTGAATACCGACCACTGTTACAGGCTGACCGTTTAGCGTCCCGATACCTCCAATCACCGCACCGTCATCTCGAAAAGAGCGATCCCCATGCAACTCAACAAAGTTATCAAAAATTCCTTGTGCAAAATCCAGCGCAGTCAAACGAGCCTGATCACGCGCTTCTTTAATAATCCGAGTGATTTTTGTCATGCTTGACCTCCATGGAATGCTAATAGGGTAGCAAGTGTATCTCTCATATCACCACGCTTGACGATGGCATCTACAAAACCATGCTCCATGAGAAATTCAGCCTTTTGAAAATCATCTGGCAGCTTCTCACGAACTGTGGACTCAATAACCCGACGACCGGCAAACCCAACAAGAGCCTGAGTTTCAGCCAGAATAATATCACCCTCCATAGCAAAAGAGGCTGTGACACCACCAGTTGTCGGATCTGTCAAGACAGTCAAATAGAAGAGGCCTGCTGCGGAGTGACGCTGTACAGCAGCAGAGACCTTAGCCATCTGCATCAAACTCATAATGCCCTCCTGCATGCGGGCACCACCAGAAGCCGTAAACAGAACGACTGGCAATTTATGCTCTGTCGCATACTCAAAGAGGCGGGTAATCTTTTCACCCACTACTGTCCCCATAGATGCCATGATAAAGTTTGAATCCATGATTCCAAGAGCCGTTTTATGCCCCTTGATACTAGCCGTCCCAGTCAGAACCGCCTCATCCAACCCTGTCTTCTCGCGGGTAAGAGCTAATTTCTCCTGATAGTTAGGGAAGTTCAGAGGATCCTTGGTTTCAATTCCAGTGAACATCTCCTCAAAACTGTTCTCATCCACGGTTAGATTTAAGCGCTCATGAGCAGAAATACGGAAATTATAGCCACAGTTAGGACACACACTGTCATTTCCAAGATCTTTTTGGTAAATGGTATGCTTACAACCTGGGCATTTCGAAAAGAGTTCGTCTGGTACCTCAGGCTTTGCTTGAGGCTTTTCCCGACTCGCTCGATTAGGATTGATACGGATATATTTATCCTTCTTTGAAAACAAAGCCATCGTTTACGTCTTCTCCTTTTCAAGATTTTATACTCAGGCACATCAAACAGCAAGAGCCGCCGGCTTTCGAGTTTACAGAGCAGCTCTTACATGTCGTATCTATTGTTTCTCTTGATAAGCCGGAAGGAACTTCTCCATGAGAAAGGCTGTGTCATAATCACCAGCAATCACATTAGGATCTGAGATTAAGTCCAGTTGGAAGCCGCTGTTGGTCACAACACCGTCAATTTCTAGTTCATAGAGTGCACGTTGCATCTTCATCAGAGCATCGAAGCGATTTTCCCCATGAACAATTATCTTTGCAATCATGCTATCGTAGTAAGGGGGGATGGTGTAGCCAGGATAGACGGCCGAATCCACACGCAGCCCCACTCCACCGCTTGGCAGATAAACATTTGAAATCTTACCAGGACTTGGCGCAAAGTTAAAGGCTGGATTTTCAGCATTGATCCGACACTCAATTGCATGCCCTCGGATTTCAACATCATCCTGACTGAAGGACAGCTCTTGACCGTTTGCAATCTTGATTTGCTCTTTTACAATATCCACACCAGTGACAAACTCGGTCACTGGATGCTCAACCTGCACCCGAGTGTTCATCTCCATAAAGTAGAATTCACCCTTGGCTTCATCAAGAAGAAACTCAATTGTACCAGCATTTTCATAGCCGACAGACTGAGCAGCCCGAACAGCTGCTTCACCAATCTGCTGACGTAGGGTTTTCCCGATCGCCACGGATGGACTTTCTTCTAGCACTTTCTGATTATTACGCTGCAAAGAGCAATCCCGCTCGCCCAAGTGGACCACATGCCCCTGCTGATCTGCCAGAATCTGCACTTCAATATGGCGCGCTGGATAGATGACTCGCTCCATATACATGGCACCATTACCAAAGGCTGCTTTTGCTTCGCTAGAAGCAGACTCAAAGGCCGCTACTAAATCCCCAGCCTTTTCAACCTTACGAATACCCTTGCCGCCGCCGCCAGCAGAAGCTTTAAGCATGACTGGATAGCCTATCTTTTCGGCGACTTCCAAGGCTTCTTCAGAGGTATGAACTTCTCCATCAGATCCTGGGATAACCGGCACTTTCGCCTTAATCATCTGAGCCCGAGCATTAATCTTGTCCCCCATCAAGTCCATAACAGCACCTGAAGGTCCAATAAACTTAATGCCGACCTCTTCGCACATGGTCGCAAATTTAGAGTTTTCGCTCAAAAAACCAAAACCAGGATGAATGGCTTCTGCACCTGTCAGAACAGCAGCAGACAGAACAGCGTTCATATTCAGATAAGAATCAGTAGACTTGGCTGGACCGATGCAGACGGCCTCATCAGCCAATAAGGTATGGAGTGCTTCCTTGTCAGCCGTTGAATAGACGGCTACCGTATCAATTCCCAACTCGCGGGCTGCACGAATGATTCTGACCGCAATTTCCCCACGGTTAGCAATTAAAATTTTACGAAACATGGTGAAAGCTCCTTTTATCTACTGGCCAATCGCAAAGGTCAAAGTACCGCTGGCTGCAAGTTTTCCGTCAACTTCTGCTTTCGCCTCTACAACCGCAATCGTTCCGCGACGCTTGACAAACTTAGCTGTCATAATCAGCTGGTCACCTGGTACAACTTGCTTCTTGAACTTAACCTTGTCCATGCCAGCATAGAAGACCAGTTTGCCCTTATTTTCTTCTTTAGACAATTCCAGCACACCGGCTGTTTGAGCCAGAGCTTCCATAATCAAAACACCTGGCATGACAGGGTATTGAGGAAAATGTCCATTAAAGAATGGCTCATTGACTGTCACATTTTTCAGAGCAACAATCTCATCTTCACTAACTTCCAAAACACGGTCTACCAAAAGCATTGGGTAGCGGTGCGGAAGTGCTTCTTTTATTGCATTAATATCAATCATTTGATGCGTACCAGCCCTTTCCCAAATTCAACCATTTCTTCATTCTCAACTAGAATTTCTGTAACCAGACCATCTTTCGGTGCAGGAACTTCATTCATGACCTTCATTGCTTCAATAATCATCAGGGTTTGACCTTTTTTAACTTGGTCTCCAACAGATACAAACGGCGGCTTGTCTGGACCAGCTGCTAAGTAAGCCACCCCAACCAAAGGACTTTCCACAACATCGCCTTCAGCAGCAGGTGCCGGAGCTTCTGAAACTGGTTCTGGCTCTGCAGGCGGAGCTGCTTGAGGAGTTGGCTCAATCACAGGAGCAGTCGCAGCCTGCAAAGGTGCAGCAATTGGAGCAGCACTGGCTGTTGGAACCGCAGCCTGACCTTCATTCTTACTAAAAGTCAGCTCATCGCTCTGATTTTTGTAAGAAAACTCACGCAGACTAGACTGGTCAAACTGCGCCATTAAATCTTTAATTTCGTTGATATTCATAGGTTTTTAAGCCTCCCAGCGTTTAAAGGCAAGTACGGCATTGTGGCCGCCAAAGCCAAATGTATTAGAAATCGCATAAGGGATTTCCTGTTCCTTACCTTGACCGTAAATAACGTTGGCTTCAATATAGTCTGGCAGCTCTGTTGTACCAGCTGTTTTTGGCACATAGCTATGACGCATTGCTTCAATCGTTGCAATAGCCTCAACTGCGCCCGCCGCTCCGAGCAGGTGTCCTGTAAAGGATTTGGTTGAAGACACCGCTACATCTTTACCAAAGACAGAAACAATGGCTCCGCTTTCACCTTTTTCGTTAGCAGGGGTCGATGTACCGTGAGCATTGACATAAGCCACATCTTTTGGCTCAATTTCAGCTTCTTCAACCGCCTGTTTGATAGCCTTGATAGCGCCCAAACCTTCTGGATGTGGAGAAGTCATATGGTAAGCGTCACAAGTGTGCCCGTATCCTACCACCTCAGCCAAGATAGTCGCTCCGCGTTTCTCAGCATGTTCCAAACTTTCCAGAACTAACATCCCAGAACCTTCACCCATGACAAAACCATTGCGGTCCTTATCAAACGGAATAGAAGCACGCTTAGGATCTTCTGTCGTAGAAAGAGCAGTCAGAGCTTGGAAACCAGCAATCGCAAATGGCGTAATAGAAGCTTCTGAACCACCAACCAGCATCACATCTTGATAACCGAACTTAATTGAGCGGAAAGCTTCACCAATCGCATCGTTTGCTGAAGCACAGGCTGTATTGACCGACTTACAGATACCATTGGCTCCAAAGCGCATAGCCACATTTCCTGCCCCCATATTTGGCAGGGCTTTTGGCAAGGTCAAAGGTTTGATACGTTTAGGACCTTTTTCATGCAAGCGAACAACCTGCTCTTCAATTTCCTGAATCCCACCGATACCTGAAGCAACAATGACACCAAAGCGATCCTTATCCAGCGTATCTACATCTAAGTGAGCATTATTCACCGCTTCTTGAGAGGCATAAAGCGCATAAAGAGTGTAATTATCATAACGGTTGGTATCCTTTTTGACAAAATATTTATCAAAAGGGAAATCCTGAATTTCCGCCGCATTGTGAACACTGTATTCACTATGATCAAATTTAGTAATTGGACCGATTCCAATATTGCCTTCTTTTAAATTATTCCAGAATTCTTCTGGAGTATTCCCGATAGGTGAAGTTAAACCGTATCCTGTTACAACAACTCGATTAAGTTTCATATTGAGCTCCTTTATTTAGATGAATCAACTGATTTTCTACTCGTTAATATTCAAAAACTATGACTTACTGCATAGTAAAGCCGCCATCAATCGTGATGACTTGACCCGTCAGATATTCTTGACCCGCCAAGAAGAGAGCAACATCTGCTACTTCTTCCGGAGTACCAAAACGCTTCATCGGAATGAGTGCCAGAGACGCCGCCTTTACTTTTTCTGGAAGTACATCTGTCATATCAGATGCGATAAAGCCAGGGGCAATGCAGTTCACACGGATATTACGCGCTGCCACTTCACGGGCTACTGACTTAGAAAAACCAATCAGACCGGCCTTGGAAGCTGCATAGTTTGCCTGACCGATATTCCCAGCCAAACCAACGACACTCGATAGGTTGATAATAGCACCCTGACGAGCTTTTGTCATCGGTTTCAGGACTGATTGTGTCATATTGAATGTTCCAGTCAAGTTCACTTTCAGCACCTGCTCAAAATCTTCTTCCGTCATTTTCAGCATGAGCTTATCACGTGTAATACCAGCGTTGTTGACCAATACATCCACAGACCCCAGAGCCTCAACAGCTTCTTCCACTATCCGCTGAGCATCCACAGCTTTAGACACATCCCCAATAACAGCTACGACTTTACCAGAATATCCTGCAAATTCAGCCAAAATATCATCAGAAATCCCGCTTAGTCCGTTTAAGATAACATTGGCTCCGACACTGGCAAATTTATGCGCAATTGCCAGCCCAATCCCACGAGCGGACCCTGTAATTAACACATTCTTGTTTTGTAATTCCATGATGATTCCTCATTATTTTTCTAGAAGAGCATTCAAACTTTCTACATCTTCAACTTGGCGTACATCCGCAGATTTATCAATTTTCTTAATAAAACCAGATAGGACTTTGCCAGGACCGATTTCGATAAATTCAGTCACGCCAGCTTCCTGCATCTTGGCAATGCTGTCATAAAAGCGCACTGGCTCCATTACCTGACGAGTCAAAAGCTCTCTGACTCCCTCTTTTTCCATCACAGTTGCTTCTGTATTTCCGACTAATGGCCGTACAAAATCTGAAAACTCAACTGTTTCCAAGACTTCTGCCAATCGTTGGCTGGCTGGCTTTAAAAGCGCTGTATGGAAAGGTCCAGATACATTGAGCGGAATTAAGCGCTTGACGCCGGCATCTTTCAAAAGCTCCACCGCCTTATCTACTGCCGCGACTTCTCCGCCGATAACAATCTGACTAGGCGTATTATAGTTAGCTGGTGAGACTACACCAATAGCACTTGCTTCTTGACAGACCGCTTCAATGAGAGAAACCTCAGCATTTAAAACTGCAACCATTTTTCCTGAGCCAGCTGGAGCCGCCTCTTCCATGAAGCTACCGCGCTTAGCAACCAAGGCCACCGCCGTCTTGAAATCAAGGGCGCCTGCAGCCACCAAGGCAGAATATTCTCCAAGAGAGAGACCCGCTACCATGTCAGGCTCTACTTCCTTATCAGCTAAGAGTCGATAAATAGCTACTGAAGTCGTTAAAATAGCCGGTTGCGTATAGCGAGTTTGATTGAGCTTTTCCTCATCCTGATCGATCAAAGCTCGGACATCATAGCCTAGAACTTGACTAGCCTCATCAAAAGTTGACCGCACAAGTTCATACTGATCATAAAGCTCACGCCCCATTCCAAGATACTGCGCTCCCTGACCGGCGAAGAGAAAGGCTCTTTTAGTCATTTCTAGTTACTCCTGCCCAACGTTTTGCTTCCTGCTGAATCTTCTCAGCAGCACCATAATAGATATCTTTGAGGATTTCTTCGACTGTTTCTTCCTTACTGATTAAACCAGCAATTTGACCAGACATGACGGAACCATTTTCCACATCTCCTCGAACAACCGCATTGGCCAAAGCACCAGCACCCAGATTTTCAAAAACAGTCAAATCTGGATTTTCTTGCTTGAAGGCTTCTTTTTCTGCCTTTTCGAAATCACGCGTCAGCTTATTCTTAATAGCACGAACCGCATGACCGAAATGCTGGGCAGAGATAGTCGTATCAATATCGCGAGCCTTCAAAATCATATCCTTGTAGTTCTGATGGGCATTGGATTCCTTAGCGACGACAAAGCGAGTTCCGACCTGAACGGCCTCGGCTCCCAGCATAAAGCCAGCGGCAGCCCCAGAACCATCCGCAATACCACCGGCAGCAATAACCGGAATGCTAACTGCTTCTGCAACCTGACGAACCAAGGACATGGTAGTCAATTTACCGATGTGGCCACCAGCTTCCATACCTTCTGCGATGACTGCATCCGCACCGATCTTTTCCATCCGCTTAGCTAAGGCCACGCTTGGCACAACAGGGATAACTGTAATCCCCGCTTCATGGAAACGAGCCATGTGCTTGCTTGGATTACCCGCACCTGTTGTCACTACTTTTACTCCCTCTTCAATGACGAGATCCACAATGTCGTCTGCAAAAGGAGAAAGGAGCATGATGTTAACTCCGAAAGGACGGTCCGTCAAAGACTTGATCTTGTCAATATTAGCCTTTACCACTTCCTTGGGCGCATTTCCGCCACCGATGATACCAAGACCGCCAGCTTTTGAAACTGCCCCAGCCAAGTCACCGTCAGCAACCCAGGCCATCCCGCCTTGGAAAATAGGATAATCAATGTTCAATAATTCTGTAATACGTGTTTGCATAATACCTTCCTTTTATCATTGCTTAAGTAATAGCTTGATTTCAAACTACCACACGCTAAATGTATTTTCTTTACTTTGACAGTCAAACTATTACCTAAACAAGAGAGAATATCTTTCGATACTCTCAGTTACTTGCTTATTTAGTTTTTTCTTCTACATAAGCAACCAAATCACCAACTGTGTTCAAACCTTCTTCAGTTTCGATTTGGATGTCAAATGCATCTTCAATTTCTGAAATCACTTGGAACAAGTCCAATGAATCTGCTTCAAGATCATCGAAAGTTGACTCAAGAGTAACTTCTGATGGCTCTTTGCCAAGTTCTTCAACGATAATTTCTTGTACTTTTTCAAATACTGCCATGGATAGACTCCTTTAAAAATAAAATATTTTTTATCATGTGTTTCCACTTGATTAACTAAATTGTAACAATAAGCGTGCCCCATGTCAAACCTCCACCGAAACCTGACATCAAAATTGTCTGATTTCCGTTCAGTTTGATCAGTCCTTGCTCCACACACTCAGATAATAAAATCGGGATGCTAGCAGCGCTAGTATTGCCATATTCCATCATATTGGCTGGAAGTTTCTCCCGCGCAACACCAAGCTTCTTAGCCATTTTATCCAAAATACGGATATTGGCCTGATGCAGCAATAGAAAATCCAAATCTTCCGCTGAAAGCTGACTGCTTTCAATGGTTTCCTTGATAGAACGAGCAACATCACGAATAGCAAAGTCGAAAATAGCTCTACCGTCCATTGTCAGATAAGGCTGATTCTCACCTTTTTCTGAAAAAGGTGAAGATAAACCAATTTTTCCACAGGTCAGACTATCTCCGCGAGATCCGTCCGTAAACTGACTTTCTGCCAAAAAATGCTGTTCTGAAGCACTTTCCAACAGGACACCGCCAGCGCCATCTCCAAAGAGAACAGCCGTTGAACGATCCGACCAATCTACAGTCTTAGAGAGCGTCTCACTTCCTATAACCAGACCTTTTTGATAACGACCTGAAGAAATTAATTTTTCTCCAGTCGATAAGGCGAAGATAAAGCCACTGCAGGCCGCCGTCAAATCAAAGGCAAATGCATTCTTAGCACCAATATTGGCCTGTACTCTCGCAGCCGTTGAAGGCATTAAAGAATCCGGCGTAATGGTGGCAACAATGATAAAGTCTAGGTCTTGAGCAGAAATCCCTGACTTTTGCAGCAAATTCTCTGCTACTTTTGTAGCTAAGTCACTGGTCGTTTCATCTGACGATAAATGGCGGTTTTTAATCCCAGTTCGACTTGAAATCCACTCATCACTGGTATCCATAATCTCGGCCAGATCATCATTGCTGACAACCTGACGGGGAGCATAATGAGCCACCTGGCTAATCTTAGCATAGTTCATTATTTCAAATCCTCTAGGAAACTATATAAATTTTGCAGGCCCTTTTGCATCACTTGTCTCTCTTCTGGACTCATCCCATCCACTACCTGCATGACCATGCGGTTGTGGAATCGCTTGTGGAGACGATACAAAAGCCGCCCATTCTTTGTCAAATTTAGATGCACCACACGACGGTCAACTTCCGACCGACGCCGCTCAATATACCCCTTACGCTCCAGATTATTCAAACTAGTCGTAACAGTCCCCAAGGTAACCATCAATTCTCGTGATATATCACTTGGAGTAGCATTTGGGGTTGTGCCGATGACATCTATTGTATGCATTTCCTTAATGGAGACATCGTTGAAGCGACTGCTTCTTAGGCTCGATTCTTCAATAACCAAGACATTATTGAAAATAGACGTTAAGTAATCATTTACTAACTGAAAATTCAAAACCAGACCTCCTTAAGAAAATACTTTGACAATCAAATTTTATCAGATAGAAAAACAATTTGCAAGCTTTTTTGAAAATTAATTTGATTTTCAAATATTTTCGTAAACAACTTGCAAAATAAGCAACTTTGAACCAATACATTATTTACCTGTGAAGTTTGGACGACGCTTCTCAGAGTATGCCCGAACTCCCTCTTTGAAATCTTCTGTGAAAGCCAGCGATTTCTGAAGCTCCAATTCTAGCTCAGCATACTCAGACCAGCCGCCAAACAAACTCTTCCAGACCATTTCTTTCATGGCTCTGTAAGAATTCAGAGAGCCTCGTTTCAGTTTCTTCAGCAACTGTTGCGTTGTTTTTTCCAATTTCTCTGCTTCACAGACTTTATAAAGCAAGCCATAATCCAGAGCTTTCTCTGCAGTCAGAGCTTCCCCAGTCATAACCAGATGGGTCGCCCGAGTCACCCCGATAGCACGAGTCAGTAAGTAAAGACCACCAGCATCTGGCGCCAGACCAACACCGACAAAGGCCTGAATGAAACGGGATTTTTCAGTCGCAATACAGAAATCCGCTGCAACGACCATATTGGCAGCCGCACCAGCAACAGGACCATCAACGCTCATGATGACAGGCTTAGGAAGACGTTTCATAGCAAAAGAAATATCATTGACCAGTTCGGCAATTTTCACCAAGGATTGGACGTCATCATCACTGACAGCTCTCTGCATTTCAGCCAAATCCCCGCCCACTGAAAAAACCTTACCATTCGCATTGATAACTAAAAATTTGACGGACTCATCCTTAGCAGCAAGTTCAATAGCCTCTAAAATTTCCTCACACATAGGAATATTAAAACCATTTGAAACTTCAGGACGATTGAAAGTAATCGTTGCTACCTCATCTGCTACATGATAGAGAATTCCATTAAATGTCATTTCAGCTCCATTCCCGACCCGATTTCAAATCAGCCGTTTTGTTTTATTCTTAAATAATTTGATATTCAAATTATAAACAACTTATATTTTATCATAAAATATAAAAGAAAGGAAATAAAAGATGGGAAAAATTAGATGGTCTTCAAATTTAAAGTGTAAAAGCAATATTTTGGTTAAAATATAGTATAAAAACTGCGTTTGAATAATTTTCAGAATTTTGTTATAATTTTTAAAATAAGATAGGAGAACCAATGAAAGTTGTAAAATTTGGCGGAAGCTCACTGGCTTCTGCGACTCAATTAGAAAAAGTTTTGAACATTGTCAAATCTGATCCTGAACGTCGATTTGTTGTAGTATCAGCGCCAGGAAAACGCCATGATGACGATATCAAAGTAACCGATGCTCTGATTAAATATTACCGAGAGTATATTGCAGGAAATGATGTCACGCCAAACCAACAGTGGATTATCAATCGCTATGCAGATATGGTGGCAGAACTAGGTTTGAAACCAAAAGTTCTGGAGAAAATTTCCAAAAGTATCACAAGCCTTGCAACTTTGCCAATTGAAGATAATGCATTTCTTTATGATACTTTTCTTGCTGCAGGAGAAAACAACAACGCCAAATTAATTGCAGCTTATTTCAGTCAAAATGGCGTTCCAGCTAGCTACGTACATCCAAGAGAAGCAGGACTCGTCGTTTCCAGTGAACCTAGCAATGCAAGAATTCTTCCTTCCAGCTATGATAAGATTGAAGAACTCAACAATTCTGATGAAGTTCTAGTTATTCCTGGTTTCTTTGGTGTAACTCAAGATGGACAAATCTGTACTTTCTCTCGCGGGGGTTCTGATATTACGGGCTCTATCATTGCTGCGGGAGTCAAAGCAGATGTTTATGAGAACTTTACTGATGTTGACGGAATCTTTGCCGCCCATCCTGGCATCGTTCACAAACCACATTCCATTCCTGAGCTAACCTATCGGGAAATGCGTGAATTGGCCTACGCTGGCTTTACAGTTCTCCATGATGAAGCTCTGCTTCCAGCTTACCGCGGCAAAATCCCTCTGGTTATTAAAAATACCAACAATCCAGAACATCCAGGTACTCAAATTGTCCATAAACACAGCAAGGACCATCTACCAGTCGTTGGAATTGCTGGAGATGCAGGATTTGTCAGCATTAACATGTCCAAGTACCTGATGAACAGAGAAATCGGCTTTGGTAGACGCGTCCTTCAAATTCTAGAAGATTTGAATATTGGTTGGGAGCATATGCCTACAGGAATCGACGACCTCTCTATTATCTTGCGCGAGCGCGAATTAACTCCTATCAAAGAGGAAGAAATCCTTCGCCAGCTTGTTCAAAAAGCAGAGGTTGATCATGCAGAAATCGAACACGACCTTTCCATTATTATGATTGTTGGCGAAAAAATGAAGAGTCATATCGGGGTTACAGCCACTGCAACCAAAGCTCTTTCAGAAAACAACATCAACATTCAAATGATGTCCCAAGGTTCAAGCGAAGTATCTATCATGTTTGTTGTTGAAAAAAATCAAGAAAAAGCGGCTATTCGTGCACTTTACCGAGCTTTCTTTGAACCCCAAACTCTGGAGTAAGACCAGACCTAGAAACCATTTTTATCAAACAAAATCTAATCAAAAAAGCAGAAACTAGTCACTGACTAACTTCTGCTTTTTTTATTCAACTATAAAGAATACAAAGTCAAACTTTAGAATACAATAAAATAAGACTATAGAATACCTTGTCTCCAGTATACTCCATCACTAAAAATAAAAAGAGGTAAAAAACCTCTTTGAAACTCCGCCAGTAGGACTCGAACCTACGACATCATGATTAACAGTCATGCGCTA
>CAUSZI010000001.1:0-109319 GCA_963536045.1 uncultured Streptococcus sp. | reverse complement strand
ACTTGGATATAAGGATACAGCCCTAAACTTAAGAATCTCTTATAGATTTCTTAGGAAAAGCTTATAGTCAAAGAAGTCCGACAGCAATCCTTATCTACCATTTGAAAGGAACAAGTCTTTCCAGTCGCATACAAAAAAACTTCACCGATCGGGTGAAGCTTGTGATTTATTAGGAGATTGTTGATGAAAAAATTCTAAATTATTCTGCTTCTTTGAGTAACTCATACCTCGCAAATCTTCTAATCTTCAAGCTTTGGTTACAGGATTTTAAGGGATGTTTACATTGTCATTGGTTCTACCTCTTTCTTTGATTTGACAAGAGGATAATCCCTCAAATTTAAAGCCTACTTATAAATAACTTGCAGGAAAGTTAATCCCAAGAACTCTTAATCCAGATAATCTTTCTTAGCCAAATGAAGGGCAATCAAGTGCCAACTAGGCTCTGTCCGCCAGTTCGGATCAGCTGTAATCTGGCTGGCAACCTTTCTGGCTTCTTCTAAAATCGGATAATCTTCCACGATGTCTGCCACTTGAAACTCTGGAATACCAGACTGCCGAGTGCCAAAGATTTCTCCAGAGCCTCGCATTTTCAAATCCTCCTCAGCCAGCAGGAAACCATCGGTCGTCTCAGTCATGATTTTCATGCGGCGCCTGCCCGACTCCGTCTTTGGATTGGCAACCAAGACCGCATAAGACTGCTTACTGCCTCGGCCGACACGGCCTCTCAGCTGATGAAGCTGGCTGAGTCCGAAGCGGTCCGCATCCATGATGACCATCACCGTAGCATTTGGGACGTTGACTCCGACCTCAATGACTGTGGTAGAGACCAGAATATCAGTCCGTCCTTCCTTGAAGTCCTGCATAATCGCCTCTTTTTCCTCGCTCTTCATCTTGCCATGAAGCAGATCCACTTGGGCCTGCTGACCAAAATAAGCTGTCAGTTCTTCTTCTAGGGCAATGGCATTCTTAAGATCCAAAGCTTCTGACTCCTCAATCAAAGGAGAAATAAAATAGGCCTGAGCTCCCTTATGAAGCTCTTTTTTAAGCCAGTCGAGGACGACTCCCAGCTGCTCATGCTTGACCCA
Source organism: uncultured Streptococcus sp. (assembly GCA_963536045.1). GTDB lineage: Bacteria > Bacillota > Bacilli > Lactobacillales > Streptococcaceae > Streptococcus. The sequence continues at coordinate 108,234 of CAUSZI010000001.1, read as the reverse complement.
GCGGGTGATGATAGGCTTGCGTCCTGCCGGCATCTGGTCAATGATGGAGACATCCATATCACCAAATGCTGTAATTGCAAGAGTTCTGGGAATAGGCGTCGCCGTCATCATGAGGACATCAGGATTGTCTCCCTTTTCCCGTAAAATCCGGCGTTGCTCCACCCCAAAGCGATGCTGCTCGTCAATAATGACCAAGCCCAATGCATGGTAACGGACTCCTTCCTGAATCAAGGCATGGGTTCCGACAATCATGTCCACCTGACCGTTTTCAATCGCTGCCAAGGTTTCCCGGCGTTCAGCTGCTTTCATTCCCCCAGTAAGTAGGGCCAGCTTCAATTCTGGAAATATCTGAGCCAGGCTGTCAAAATGCTGCTCAGCCAAAATTTCTGTTGGAACCATCAGAGCTGACTGAAAGCCAGCTGTATAAACAGCATACATAGCCAGACCAGCGACCACTGTCTTTCCGCTTCCCACATCGCCCTGCAGCAGGCGATTCATGTGTCCAGGCGACCGCAAATCCTGCAAAATCTCTGTCAGACTGCGCTCCTGAGCCGAAGTCAGCTCAAAAGGTAAGCTCTTCTTTTTCTCGGCCACAGCATCCAACTGCCAATCAATTTTTAATCCATTGCTGACAGCCTTGGTTTCTCTTTTTAGCACCTGCAACTGCATCTGGAAATAAAAAAGTTCTTCAAATTTGACCCGCCGAAGAGCCTGCTTGTAGTCCGTCAAGTCCTTTGGAAAATGCATAGCTCGCACAGCCTCCACTCTGCTCACCAGCTGGTAGCGTTCCAGCAGGGACTGGGGCAGATTTTCCTCTAAGAGCAAGTCCAAACCTTGGTCAAAGGCAGTTTTAATCAGCTTGACCAGACTGCCCTGACTAATTCCCTGAGCCAGCCGATAGACAGGCTGCAAGTCGTCCTCTACTTGAGCCAGCAGTTTCATTCCAGTCAGACTAGCCTTGGCTTTATCCCACTTTCCAAAGACGGCTATATTAGCTCCCACTTCAATCTTGTCTGCCAGATAAGGCTGGTTAAAGAAATTAACTGCCAGAGCGACATCTCCCTGCTTGATAGTAAAGCGCAGGCGATTGCGTTTGTAGCCATAATACTGGACATTGGCTGGGGTCACGACCTGACCAGAAATAACCGCCTTTTCTCCATCCTCCAAGTCTAGGACATTCTTACTCTTAAAATCCTCATAACGAAAAGGAAAATAAAGCAGCAAATCCTGCAAGGTCTCTAGACCCAGCTTGGTAAATTTTTCTGCTGATTTCGGTCCCACACCAGGCAGAACCGTCAAAGGTTGGTGTAAATTCATAATTCCTCTTTCAGTTCTGATACTGCTGTGGTGCTAACATCACGGACAGGGGGACCAAGCTAGAACATTATCAAATACTCCAAGCGGTTTCCTGCATTAATCTTCTTAGTCTTTATAGACCCTCGGTACACGGTCGCTAATCAAGCAAACCACCTCATAGTTAATGGTGCCACGCTTTTCTGCCACATCTGTCGCCGTAATGGTCTCTGCTCCGCTATTCCCAATCAACACAACTGGAGTGCCAAGGGGATAAGCCTGAGGCAGGCGCACTGTAATCTGGTCCATGGAAACCCGGCCGACAATAGGACAGCGCTGACCATCAATCAAGACATCAAAGCCCTGCATATCGCGTGTCCAGCCATCTGCATAACCCAAAGGAATGGTTCCAATCCACTCTTGAGACTTGCTAGTGTAGGTGGCTCCATAGCCAACATCTGCTCCAGCATCTACTTCCTTGACATGTACCAATTCTGAGACCAGCGACAGAGCTGGCTTGAATTCATAAGGAAGTTCTAAGACTCTTCCGCTAGGGTTGAGGCCATAGATGATATCCCCCAGCCGGACGGCATTTAGAACAGTCTCACTGTGCCAGAGAGAGGTGGCAGAATTACTAGCGTGAACGAGAGGAGGAACACTGTCCAGCTCAGATAAGATCTGATGGAAACGAGCCAGCTGGGCTTCAAACTTATGGTGCTCCGCTTCATCTGCCGTTGCAAAGTGGGTAAAAATCCCCTCTGCGACAGCCCCAGCAGCCTGCAAGCGATGGATCGCCTCCTGAGCTTCCTGACTATCTCGAAAACCAATCCGCCCCATACCAGAGTCAATCTTGATATGAAAATTCAATCCAGTCAAGTCTTCTTCAGCAGTTAAAGCTAGATCCAGCCATTCTAAACTGGCTACGGTCAGAGACACCTTTCCCTTTCTAGCCAGCGGAAGCGCAGCCAGATCTGACACTCCTAGCACCAGAATTTTTTTGCCAATGCCAGCTGAGCGAAGCTCCAAGGCTTCATCAATATTAGACACACAAAATCCATCTACGAGAGGCTCAATGTGCTTAGAAACCTCAATAGCTCCGTGGCCATAAGCATTGGCCTTGACGACAGCCCACTTCTCTGTCGTCTGAGGCAGATGGGCACTCAATTGTCTAATATTAAAAGCAATGGCAGCTAAATCAATCACTGCCTTGCTAGGTCTATGCAGACTAGCTTTCATCATTTTCCTCCAAAATAACGCTGGCTGTAACTAGGCCAGCAGCATGGCTGATCGAAATCCAAACCTTGCCAGCAAAAGGTGACCGGCTGAAATAAGGCGCTCCCTGACGGTCGTTTAAAATCTCCAAGTCTTGAAACCTGAGCTTACCGATGCCGGTTCCCCATGCTTTAGAAAAAGCCTCCTTGGCAGCCCAACGGCCAGCTAGAAATTCAATTTTCCGCTTACCGGATAACTCCTCAAAACGAGAAAGCTCCGCCTCGGTCAGCACCTTCTTTGCAAAGCGGGCATTTTTCAGATAGGCTCGCTCAATGGCAGCCAGTTCTTCTATGTCAATTCCGTGTCCTTTTATCATATCATTCTCTGGAAAGGCGACAAAACTCAGCTGGGCAGCCAGCTGAGTTCGTCTTCACCCGACAGTTAGTCCTCTTTACAGGTCAAGACTGTCCCTTTCAATTTTCCTTATTTATCTAAAGTGTTGTAAATTTCTTCAATAAGCTGAACAGTATTGTCCCAGCCTAGACAAGGGTCTGTAATGGATTTACCAAAGACTTCCGGCTCATTTTGCCGGCCATCTTCAAGATAAGACTCAATCATAAAACCACGAACCGCTCTCTTAATCTTTTCGTTCCAATCCCGATTAAGCAAGGTCTGACGTACAATCCTAATCTGATCCAGATATTGCTTGCCAGAGTTATCGTGATTGGTATCGATGACGATGAAAGGATTCTCCAAGCCCATCTTTTCATAGTAGGAAATGGCATCCAGCATATTTTCATAGTAGAAATTTGGAATATTCTTACCGTATTCATTGGTAGCCCCACGCAGAATAACGTGAGCCAAAGGATTCCCAGATGTTTCTACTTCCTGGCCATGAAAAAGGAAAGTCTGCTTATTTTGTGCTGCGTAGACAGCGTTAAACATAACACCCAGATTGCCAGAAGTTGGATTTTTCATACCGACCGGAGCGTCAATACCTGACGCCACAAAACGATGCTCCTGGTCCTCGACCGAGCGGGCCCCAACCGCATGATAGCTGACCAAGTCATCTACCAGCACAAGATTGGACGGATAGAGCATCTCATCAGCCGTCGTCAGACCAGTCTCTGTAATGACGCGGTAGTGGAGCTGACGAACTGCCTGCAAACCATTGATAAGGCTAGGTGCTTTAGAAGTATCAGGCTGATGAACCAAGCCCTTATAGCCATCCCCATTGGTCCGCGGCTTAGCAGTATAGACGCGCATGACGATAAAAATCTTATCTGCGACCTTCTTCTGCAGCTCTGACAAACGGCGGGCATACTCCAGCACAGCCTCTTCATTGTCCGACGAACAAGGGCCAATCACCAAGAGAATACGCTCATCTTCCCCACTGAGAATCTCAGCTAGTTCTTGGTCTCGCTTGTTTTTATGAGTCAAGGCCTGACCAGTCAGTCTGGTTCTGGACTTAATCTGCTCAATGTCAATTTTCTGACCTTTTTCAATAAATGCCATACTATTATCCTAATGTATCATAAATTTCACGAACCAGCTGTTCTGTATTTGCCCAGCCCAGACAAGGGTCAGTAATGGACTTGCCAAAGACTTCTGGTTCGTCCTGCCGGCCGTCTTCCAGATAAGACTCAATCATAAAGCCACGCACGGTAGCCTTAATCTTTTCATTCCAGTCCCGATTAATCAGCGTCTGGCGAACGATGCGCACCTGCTCCAGATACTGCTTACCAGAGTTATCATGATTGGTATCAATGATGATAAAGGGATTTTCTAAGCCCATTTTTTCATACTGGGCAATGGTATCCAGCAGGTTATCATAATAGTAATTGGGAATATTCTTGCCGTATTCATTCAGAGCACCGCGCAAGATGGCATGCGCCAAGGGATTGCCAGATGTTTCTACTTCCTTACCAGCGAATAGGAAACTCTGCTTGTTCTGAGCTGCATAGATACCGTTAAACATGACATTGAGATTACCAGAAGTCGGATTTTTCAAGCCAGTCGGCAGATCTGCTCCACTAGCTACAAAGCGGTGCTGCTGGTCTTCGACCGAGCGAGCTCCGACAGCCATGTAAGAAATTAAATCATCTACCAGAGGCAGATTTTCTGGATAGAGCATCTCATCAGCCGTGGTCATGCCTGTCTCGGAAATAACCCGATAGTGCAGATTGCGGACCGCCTTGATGCCGTTAATCAAACTAGGAGCGGCAGTCGCATTAGGCTGATGAATAAGCCCTTTGTAGCCATCTCCGTTCGTCCGAGGCTTGGCAGTATAAACCCGCATGACCATAAAGATGCGATCTTTTACTTCTTCTTGGAGAGCAGATAGACGCTTGGCATACTCCAGCACCGCTTCTTCATTATCTGAAGAGCAGGGACCAATGACCAAGAGAATGCGGTCATCCTGACCACGCAGAATTGCTTCTAATTCTCGGTCACGCTTTTCCTTGCGAGCGAGCATGTCGCCTTCTAGCTTAGCAAGTTGGCGAACTTCTGCCACATCAATGGGTTGACTGGTTGCTTTAAAGGTCATCTATTCTCCTTCTTTTATACTTACTTTTTACGGCCGTGACAGTTCTTGAACTTCTTGCCAGAGCCACATGGACAAGGGTCGTTTCTCTTTACGTTAGACAGGTCTATATTATCAGGTATATTTGGCGCCTTGGCAGAGATATTGCGGGTAGCTGTGGTACTGATAGCCCGCTCTGTCCGAGGGCGCTCTTGCTCATGAATCTGCGCTTTCATCATTAGACGAGTCACGTCAAACTCGATGGAGCCAATCATGTCGTTGAACATACGGAAGCTCTCTGCTTGGTATTCGACAACTGGGTTATTTTGTGCATAGCCACGCAGTCCAACAGCATTGCGCAGCTGGTCAAGGGCGTCGATATGGTCAGTCCACTTGCTGTCCACCACGCGCAGAATCAAGACCTTCTGGAATTCACGCACAGCTTCTTCGTCTCGCAGCTTAGCAATCTGACTGTCGTAAACTTCCAGTGCACGTTCAAACAGATAATCTTTGATTTCTTGGTCAGACTTGCCTTCCAAATCGCTATCTGAAATAGAATCTTCTGAAACCAAGTTATACTTAGCAAAGTTTAAAATTGCTTCAATCTTATCATCCTGATCAGAGTGGCTGCTGCCATCAACGATACGGTTGATAGTCCGTTTAATCATAGCATGGATTTCAGGACTGAGGTCACGGTCAGCAGTAATGACATCGTGGCGCTCAGCATAGATAATTTCCCGCTGCTCACGCATCACATCATCATACTGCAAGACTTGTTTCCGTGTATCGTAGTTATTTCCTTCGACACGCTTCTGAGCTGCCTCTACCTGACGGGTCAGCATGCCAGACTTGATAACAGAATCTTCGTCGCTAAGGTTCATTCGATCCAAGAGGGCTTTAATGCGCTCTGACCCAAAGCGACGCATAAGCTCATCTTCCAGTGACAGGTAGAACTGTGACTCCCCTGGATCACCCTGACGGCCTGAACGTCCGCGCAGCTGATTGTCAATCCGGCGGCTTTCATGGCGCTCTGTACCGATAACACAGAGACCACCCAGTTCGCGAACACCTTCACCTAACTTGATGTCAGTTCCCCGTCCGGCCATATTGGTCGCAATAGTAACCGCCCCACGTTGGCCAGCATTCATGATAATTTGCGCTTCTTTATAGTGATTTTTCGCATTAAGAACTTCGTGAGGAACCCCAGCTTCTAACAATTTCTTAGAAATATAATCACTGGTTTCAACCGCAACGGTACCGACCAGAACAGGCTGGCCTTTTTCATGACGCTCTTTAACATCCTGAACAACTGCCTTGAACTTAGAATCAATACTTGGGTAGAGCAGGTCAGAATGGTCAATACGTGCTACCGGACGGTTGGTTGGAATCGGAATAACACGAATGTTGTATGTTTCGCGGAACTCTTCTTCCTCCGTCTTAGCTGTACCTGTCATGCCGGACAGCTTCTTATACATACGGAAGAGGTTCTGATAGGTAATAGAAGCAGAAGTCTTTGTTTCTTCCTGAATGGGCACACCTTCTTTAGCTTCAATCGCTTGGTGGAGACCATCAGAGTAACGGCGGCCTTCCATTGTCCGACCGGTAAACTGATCGACAATCAGAATTTCCTGATCTTCACTGACCACATAGTCAATGTCAAGGAGCATGATGTAGTTAGCTCGCAGAGCATTGTCGATAAAGTGAGTCAAGGCAACATTTTCAATATCGTAGAGATTGTCCAGCTTGAAGTAGCTTTCTGCCTTGTCAATACCTGAGTCAGACAGACCAATCGTCTTAGACTGAACATCGATGATGTAGTCGTCCTTATCCAGTGATTTGACATAGTGGTCAGCCATATGATAAAGCTGGTTGGTATCTGAAGAAACCGGTCCGGATACAATCAACGGTGTCCGAGCTTCGTCAATCAAGATTGAGTCCACCTCATCGACCAAGGCATAGTTGAGTGGGCGCTGTACCATGTTTTCAGCACGGACTACCATGTTATCACGCAGATAGTCAAAGCCGATTTCAGCATTGGTTGAATAGGTAATGTCGCAAGCGTACGCTTCTTTCTTCTCAGATGGAGACTTAGCCGCCAGATTGATACCGACAGAAAGGCCCAGCCAAGAGTAGAGTTCACCCATTTCGGTCGCGTCACGCTCAGTCAGGTATTCATTGACTGTGACAACGTGCACACCTTTTCCTGCAAGGGCATTTAGGTAAACTGGCATTGTCGCAGTCAAGGTTTTTCCTTCACCGGTACGCATCTCTGGAACATCACCATGATGGAGAACAATCCCTCCCATAACCTGAACCTTATAAGGGAAAAGGCCCAACACTCGCTTAGCTCCTTCACGGACAACCGCAAAAGCTTCAAATAAGAGCTGATCTAAAGTTTCGCCATCAGCATAGCGTTTCTTGAATTCTTCTGTTTTTGCCTGAAGTTCTTCATCAGACAAGGCCGCCATTTCGTCTTCATAAGCCAAGACTTTGTCAGCCATTTTTTCTAATTTTCTTAATTCACCTTTATCATTTTCAATGATAGTCTTTAAAATATTCGCCATTTTTTTCCTTACTATATAATAATCTTTCTGATTTTTAGAATGTTCTTTTCATTATAGCATGTTTTCCTATATCTTTCAAGAATGAAAAAAGCAAAAAAGCTCCAGCAGACTGTGCTTACAGAACTGGGAGATAGCAGGAGATTCGAGGATAAAAAAGAAAAGGCAGAGGTCTTGCTCTGTCTTTTCGAGTCCAAACAACACAAGGATAAACTTGTTTTTTCTTGTTGATATAGAAAGTTATTCCTGCACTCCTTGAACATTCTACCCCTCTTTTGGCTACTTAAATTCCAGCAAGCGCATGGTGTCTTGGGCAATCATCAATTCTTCATTGGTTGGAAGAATGAGAATTTTAGCCTGAGACTGGGAATTTTGGATAAAGAGCTGTCCTTGCTCGTTAGCTGCCTGATTTAAAGAAAGTCCTAAGCAATTGAGCTTTTGAACAACTAAGCTGCGGATCAAGGCTGAATTCTCACCGATTCCAGCAGTGAAAACCAAGGCATCCAGACCATCTAAATCTGTGATGTAGCTTGCAATGGTCTGAGCGATACGGTTGACAAACATATTGACTGCTAGACTAGCTTTTTCATCGCCTCTGTCACAAGCTTCCAGAACATCTCTTAAATCATTGCTGAGCTGGGAGATAGCCAGCAGACCGGATTCTTTATTGAGGACATCGCTTAATTGCTGAGCTGATAATTTTTCTTGTTCTAGCAAAAAAAGAAGAATCATGGGATCTATGTCACCGGAGCGGGAGCCCATCATCAGGCCAGCCAAGGGGGTGAATCCCATTGAAGTATTGACAGACTGACCATTTTTAATGGCGCAGATACTAGCACCATTGCCCAAATGGCAGTTGATAATCTTCAAATGCTCCGCAGCTTCTCCCTGCCCTTCCCAAATCTCCTTTACCTTTTGAGCAATATACTTATGACTCGTTCCATGGAAACCATACTTTCTCAGACCGTATTTATGATAGTAATCCCAGGAAAGAGGATAGAGATAATAGGCTTCTGAAAGGCTTTGATGGAAGGCTGTATCAAACACAGCCACTTGTCCTGTCTCCGGCAAGGCCTTTTGGAAAGCTCGAATCCCTACCAAGTTGACAGGGTTATGGCTAGGAGCCAAGAAGGACAGCTTCTCAATGATGGACAGCACTCGCTCATCTATCAAAGCAGAATCATCAAAGGACTCGCCGCCATGTGCTACCCGATGACCGACTCCATCTATCTCGTCCAGAGAAGCAATCAGCTTCCGCTCCAAAAGAAAGTTCAGCAGGTAATCCACCGCAAATTGATGAGAGGGAATCGCAAGCAGTTCCTTTTCTTTTTGACCTTCAAATTCAATCTTAAAAATGCCTTCCTTTAAGCCAATCTTTTCAAAAATTCCTTTCACCAAAAGGCTTTCATCAGGCATACTGAGCAGTTGAAATTTTAATGACGAACTGCCCGCATTAATCGCAAAAATTTTTTTAGACATATTTTTCTCCTGAGCAATGAAAACAGTGATTTTTCCAAATAACGTTTTTTGAAAACTGAAACTTTCCATTGCCGCTTGTTAGATAAATAAGCTAGCTTCAAATGGTCGGCTAGCTTATTTACTATTTTGTATATTACATAGCATTGACTGCTAAAACAGCCAAGACAGCGCCGATAGTCGGTCCTACAATTGGCACCCAAGCATAAGCCCAGTTTGCATCTCCTTTATTCGGAACTGGCAAGAGGGCATAAGCAAGGCGTGGACCGAAGTCCCGGGCTGGGTTGAGGGCAAAACCTGTCGTCGAACCCAAAGACAAGCCGACAGCCATAATGAGGAAGCCGACCAAAAGCGGAGTGAGTCCAGGCGTGATTTCGCCGTGCGTTATCATCAAAAGTGCAAAGATGAAGAAGAAAGTCGCAACGATCTCGCTGAGCAGATTAAATGCTGGATTCTGGATGGCTGGTCCAGTAGCAAATACGCCAACTGAGTTGCCTTCTTCCACCTTTGTTTCTTTGAAATGGGGATAATAGAAAAGCACTACAATAGTGGCTCCGACAAAAGCCCCTAGAATCTGAGCGATGATATAGCCCACCACTTGTTCCCAAGGGAAGATGCCACCCACCGCAAAAGCAATGGTGACAGCTGGGTTAAGGTGACCGCCAGTATTATAAAATCCTGCCGTATAGACACCCAAGGTTACTGCCAAACCCCAGCCAAATACAACGGTAAACCAGTTGGGAGAGAAACCTTTTGCGAGACTCTTATTAAGACTAATAGACGCTCCGATTCCATTCCCAAAAACCATCAGAACCATGGTGCCTAAAAATTCACCTAGATATTTTTCCATACTCCATACTCCTTCATTTCGAAATACTTTATACTCTCTCCTCTATATTGCTTCTACAGCGCAATAGAGAGTCTAAGAAAGTATAAGAGAAATATGCTCGTAAAATAGGAGAAAATCCCTAGCTCCAGAGCATGGATTGCAAGTGGTATTCTCTCCTCTGATATTATTTAATTAGCTTGCTTCTCTACAGACCCACAGCATACTCAGCAATGGACTGGTCTTCTTCAGAACTTCCTCCGCTGACGCCGATACCGCCAATCATCTCTGACTGGCAATAAATAGGAATGCCACCTGCTAAACTAACGACCTTATTGTCAGTCATCGTTTCCAGCTGGTAGAGCCACTGGCCAGGCTGAGTTAAAGGTGCTAAATTCTTGGACTGCATCTTCATGCCGACAGCTGTATAAGCTTTCTTATAAGCCATATCGTTACTCACTAACAAGGCATCTTCCATACGATAGGTCATCACGACTTGTGCTGCTGAATCAACCACCGTTATCACGACAGCTAGTCCTAGCTCTTCAGCCTTGCGTCTGGCCCTTGTTACCAATTCCCAGGCATCCTGATAGATATTTGTGAAAAGAACAGGCTCTTTATCCAGTAAGGTTTGGCATCTGGCAAGGACTTTTTGGATGATGATGTCCTGAAATTCTGAGTTTCCTTCCCAGCTTGATAGTTCTGGACTGCTGAGCTCGTCTTTCTCTCTATCTCTAGCCATCCATTTCACCTCTTTTCAGTAGTTAGCTCGGCCATCTTTTTGAATTGATCGGAACAAGTCAAAAAGATGCTTCTAACATGTCAGATTTTTTAAACGGGACTCCCTTGACCAAACGCGCTGCATTTGAGCCAAATAGGCGCAAGACATGGTCTGGTATAGCAGAATAATCTTTGATGCGATAGATAAATTTTTCAAGCGGCAAGTTACGATAATGGAGGACTGCATCTCGTCCGTCACAGGCAATCCCTACTAAAAGCTGGGATTGATTGGCAGCCACATGCGCTAGTGATACAGGATCGCTAAGTTCATCTGGGCTGACCAGACTAAAAGGAATACCTTCCTCTTCGATACCGTAGCCGATTTGTGCCACCTTATCCGCAGGAGCATTGTCCGTAGCTATAAGCCTAATGGTGGGCTTTCTAGTATAAGCTAATTCCATAGTCGGCCCCCCACTTCTCTCTGACATAGGTCAAAATCAGTCCGGTCGCTACTGCATTTCGAGGTCCCACCAAGCCACGTACATTGCCTCGACCAGCTACAATAGCATGCTGAGAGAGGGCTTCGGTCACTAGCTGAGGTATTTCAAAGTCCAAAGCTGAGCCACCTACGATGACAACGAAAGGAATGTCTCGAATATTCTGAGTGGGACTGACACGCTTGAGAGCCCGAACTGCATTGGTAACAAAGACCCTTTCCTTGGCAGACTGCCGAACGAGTTTGATTTTCTCAATAGAGTAGTCTCCATCATCAATAGGAACAAATTCATCATTTTCCTTAACGATGACAACTCTGGCAAATAACTCTCCAGACAGCGGCTTATCAAAAAATTGAACAGTGCCGTCTTCATGCCGGATATGGAAAAGACTTTCTACCTTAGCCAGAGGATATCGTTTGATGTCCTCTGCCAGATGATGATTTTCCAGTCCCAACTCCGAATTGATCAGCATGGTTACCATATCACCGGCACCAGCTAGATGGACGGCCAAGATTTGACCCCTGCTATCAATAATGGAAGCATCTGTCGAGCCTGCTCCCAAGTCCAAAATAGCTAAGGGGCGATCTGTCCCTGGTGTAGTCAGGGCTCCGAGGATAGCTGATTCAGCTTCTGCTCCGCCGATTTCTACAGTGATACCCAGCTCAAGTTCGACTTCTTGGGCAATGATGGACATTTGTAGCTTGTCAGAATTTACCATAGAGGCAATGCCGACAGCCTGCTCCATAGAAAATTCTCCAGCCACACCACCGCGCACAGAAATCGGAGCAAAAGTATTGACGGCTAGTAAGTCACGGATATAAATGTCGGAAGGCTCTTTCTCGGTCAGGTTAGCCATAGTTTGACGAACCTTCTCCAGCATGCCACCAACATTGGTCCCCGCTTCCCCGACAACATTGCTAATCTCGCCGGCGTAGACAATTTTCTCCATAATCTCATCAGCACCCTTGGAAATATCCACCTTTAAGGTATGCTCCTTGCCGATAATTTGGATACTGCCTGCTGGAATCGTCCGAGCCTGAACGTCACCTGCCGGTGTCTTAATCACAACAGCCGAGCGATTGCCAATGAGGGCACGGGCAATGGGAACGATGCTTTTCGTCTCTTCTGCACTCAAGCCGAACACTGTCGCAATGCCATAGGGATTGGATAATTGGGAAATTACCTTCCCCTGCTCTACCACTTCAACAGCAGCTTGCATTCCCAAAGGCACCTTGTCAATAAAGAGAATCTCATCCACGATTGGAATCTTCTGGCTAATGCGGTTATTGACCAGAACCCCATCATCCGCCTGCAGAATGGCAGCGGTAATCTGATAGCCCTTGGCTAGATAGGCATTGATCAGCTGGGCAACCAAGTCAAAATCAATGACCTTCGGCACGACTACGATGTATTTCCCATCAATCGGATGATGAACCAAGTCGAGAATATCCACTGTCAGTCCAATCCCCAGACCCAGACCGCCTGGAGTACGGGGATTATGACCAATCATGGTAGACTCAGTAATGACTGTCTCTGTGATGGTTTCCATGGCAACATCGCCGATAACAGGCGTCGCTTCATTGATCCGAATCAAATCAACTTGTCCCAGTTCAAAGGCTGTTTGCTCCATCAATTTTCTCAGAGATTGATAAATCCCGTGGACATTTTCCTTGGTCCCCTTGATACCTGTTGTATCCGCAATGGCTGAGGCAAGAAAGTGAATGCTTCCATCATCTTGCACTTCAGCTAAGGCAGACTCGGTCGAAGAATTTCCTATGTCTACTCCAATGATTCGTTTCACATTTTCACCTCCACCAAGATTAGGCTATTTTGAGCAGCATTTATAAAAGAAGTGATAATAATCTTTTTTCAAACCCAAAATAGCCTTGATAAAACCGGATTAGTTGTCACCTTTCAACTTCTTGCGGCGTTCATAATTTTCAGCGGCTTCTCTGACAAAGCCCGCACAGATAACAGCTCCATATTGGTTTTCCAATTCATTGGCAATGTCCAATAATTCCTGTTTGGAAGACCGGTAAGGGCGCAGGGCATTGTAGATTTCCAGCACACGCTCATCCGGAACCTTGGTCAGTTCCGCAGCCCGAGAAAAGTTATACTGGATTGCTTCGCGGCCGGCATTCTTAGCAATTTCGCCTTGCTTAATCAAAATCTCTGGCTTAATCCGCAAATCCTCTGCAGTTACATAGCCAGACAAGATATTTTCCAGTGTAATATCTTCGAATTTCTTATCCTGACCAACCTTTATCCAGTCTGGGTGTTTTTTAGAAATAGGATAATCAGCCGCTGTCGCTTCATCAGAACTGACAGGACGACTGGTTGATCCTTGACTAGCTGAGCCGCTGTCGCTTAGCTCGGCTAATATTTGTTTTACTAATGTTTCTACTGATTCACTCATTCTGATTTCTCCTTGTAGACATCATATGCATCAAATCACCTGACATTCATCAGCTGGTTTTCCTCTTTTAACCAGTTTCGTTTCCTTGATATGCAGCAAGGCTGAGTAGGCCTGATACTTAGGACGAGCCATTTGGTCGTTAAGGGTTGGCACCGGATTTGGTGTTTCACCCTTGGCATACTTAGCAGCATTTTTACCAATCAAACGATAGGTTTCAGGAGTTAACAAAGGTGCCTGCGGGAAGAGTTCCAGATTACTGAGCGGTGGCAAATCACGTTGGTGAATAACCGTCGTTCCCTTAGACTGAACACCGATAGAAATGCCAGAACCAGACAGGTGGTCTCCTTCTACCGCTACAAAGGCAACGTCAGAAGAACGATAGACCTTGACAATGCGAGCCTTAAGCCCTTCTTCTTCGATACCAGCCACCAGCTGACGCAGTACTTCCGTATGAGGAATGTCCACCATCGTCTTCACCTGCTGTTCCCCAAAGGCAGGTCCAACTGCAATAACGACTTCATCCGTTGACTGGCTAGGTTTAGCCACACCAACTGTACGGATGACAGCTTTTTCATTGGGCACAGGCTTTGTGACAGGCTTTTCGCTTGTTTCAGCAGCTGTTTCGTTGGTATTGACGCTCATCTCTTTCATCACTTCTGCAATAATGGAGCGCAGTAAAGTTTCATTTATCTCTGTCATCTTAGCTCCTCCTATACATCACGCGGGTCAATCGCTTTAGGGATGTCTTTGACTTTTTCCCATTCTTCGCCGACCAGACGATGGCCTGTACCGACACCAACATAGTCATTCGGTGAATTCACCGCTGAAATAACATTCCAATCCCGATCAAAGATAGCAGATGTTTGCAGGAAATCCCCTGCTACACGTTGTTTGAACAAATTGAGCAGCTCATTGGCAACTTCTGGGAAGCCATTATTAGCCAAGGCTTTGATCAAATCAGCCCCTTGAACGCCGCGTTCCAGAATACCCTGAGCAGCCTTGATGTCTTCAACCTTATCCCGCTCTGGCATATCTTTAGAGCCATGAGCATAGGTCGCTGCTTCGACTTCTTCGTCGGTAATCGGCGGCAGGCCCAAGCCTTTGAAAAGAGCTTGCATAACGCGTGCTGCCTTGTTCCGAACCTTTACAACTTCCTCTTCACGTACAGGACGAAGACCACCGTCTACCCGCAGGTCACGCTGCAGGACATTATAGTCATCGAAGTCTTCAGCATCCCAGTTAGAACCCGCAAACATATTGTCATAGTTTGGCGTAGCAGAGTAGCCAGAGTTGATAAAGTCTGTACCTGGCGCAAACTGCATCAAAGTCCGAACGGAGCGACGTAAGTCTGAGTGAGTAAAGGTTTGGTCATTTGATGAAGCACATTCCAAATCCAGCATGCTGGCAATCAAGTTTTCAGCAACGACCGCCCGAATACCACTCGGAACAGCTGCAGGAATACCGATACAGCTTACTGATCCATTCTGAGTTCCTTGAACCCCAGCCGCTTTCGTGACATAGAGACAGCGAGCTTCCAAATAGAGCATGGACTTACCTTCGGCTTGTCCCATCTGCACTTCAGACCCTGTACCGGAAGTGAAGCGCATCTTGAGTCCACGAGAGGCATAGGCGGAAGCCAGAAAGGCCTTGGACCAAGGTGTATCATCTCCATCGGTGAAGACATCTTCTGTACCATAAACAGAGATGGTCTCAGCATAGGCTGTAAAGCCACGCATACCAAATTCTAGTTCTGTCGCTTCTTCCAAGGAGCACTGAGTCAGCACCCCAGGACGGCCCACTTGTGAGCCAATCATCAGAGACAGGGCATTGAAAGGAGCGTAACGCACTACGGCAACCGTTGTTTCCTGCTCAGCAAAACCACGCAGAGCTCCTTCAGCCGCATCTGCTGCAATCTGCACTGGATTATCATTGACATTGGTAACGTGGGCTTGTGTAGCTGTTTGCTTACGGGTCCGCATCTTTTGCAAACACATCATGATTTCCACGACATTCATCTGATTGACTACTTCAATGATTTTAGCCGGAGTCATGGCCTTGGTCAGCTTGATGATTTCTGTACGAGGTACACTCGGTGTCAATATTTTATTGGCAATCTCTCTTGAGTCCATCTGAATAACTTCTTCAGCTCGGCTCAGATCAATCCCGTAGTTGGCAATGAACTGGTCAATCAGGTCAAATTCTTCTTTTGGTTTGCCGTCTAACTCAACCACTTTCCCATTTTGAATTTTGATACTGGGCTTAGGATCATTGGGGCTTTCCATAGCCACTAAACCTTCTTCGACCCATTCTTTTACAAATCCATCTTGGTTGATAGGGCGTTCGCTTAATACTTCAAAACGTTTGGATCTCATACCGTTTCCTCCCTCTCACTCTTAAATGTAAGATGGCTGTGAGTTGGTTGGCTCGTCACCCATACTGCCTAAAAGTGCCAGTCCAACTTCACGCGCTGAGATAACTGATTGTCTAACTGCTCCAGAATCCCCACTGATAAAGAGGATAGCTTCGTTTGAGTGGCTGGTACCACCATTTCCTGGAGAAGCATAGCCGACAACAGTAACATTAGCAGCCTTAACAGCTGTATCCGCCATAACAACACCAATAGCTGCAGGTGCTCCGACAATCAAGCCAAAGGCACGACCGTATTCAGCACCAAAGGCAGTCTGACAAGCATAGCTAGCACGCGCAGTATACTGGAGTTCAATATGCCCTGCATCATTAGCATAAACATCACCGAAGGTTCGATCCACTTCCTTCAAGGTTACTTCCACAGCTCGTCTGACATCTGATACATCCTCACCACCGAAGATAATCAAACTTCCGTGCCCAGCACCACCCTTAGTATCACGAGGCAGTTCGATTTTAACAATTTCTGTATTGGTTGCTTTGACCGCTTCATCTGCGGCCATGATATGAGGACCCGCACCGGTACGAGCACCGACTACACCAATTGAGCGATAGCTCTTTTCTAGCTTCATGGCATCCAGCACCTGCTGATCCACATTGGCAATGACAAGTCCAATTGTATCGCCTATCGGATTAACACCGACAAATTCTGTAATATTGCATTTGTTTTCCATAAGACAGCTCCTTTCGCTGACATATTTTTTGAAGCGCTTATAATTTTAAGGAATAGGAAAATCAGATAAGAGAAACACCATAGCTATTCGCCTCTTTCTGATTCCTTTTTTTAACTTTTTTTGGGTCAAAAGAATAGATTATTCTAAGGTTTTCTGTTAAAATGAGTATGGTTGTTTTTTAAAAAGGAAGATTTTTCCGCGTTCTCCAAAAAAGCCTAACCAACTTTTTTAGGAATGCCAAGCTAAGCCTACAAGAAATATACTTGACAGGCCTTTCCCTTCAGAAATAACAATCGCAGAGGCAGATAACAGATGATAAACTTTTCGCAGGGTTGCTCATCTTTTATCTGTTTTTTTATTTTCCATCATTACAGAATGGCAGGACAGCAGGCCGCTGTCCTGCCATTCTAGTAAATCTGATAGTTCAATTCTCCAACAAACTAGCCTTGCCAGTCAGCCGGATAAGTCACATAGATAAAGCGGGCCTTATCTCTGACAGAGAACTGAATGTCGCTGCCTTTAGGGATAAAGAGTACTTCGCCAGGGCCAGCTGTCATGACTTCGTCACCAACGATAATATCAAGACGCCCTTCAATAACATAGTCCACTTCATCATAGTCCAGATGCCAAGGGAAAGTTGTCTTTTCCATGGTCATCAGACCCAAGCCCAATCTTGGGCTTTCGTCTAAGGTCAGCAAGTCTCGTGTATAAACTTGATGACTCGCATCACCTGTATCCAAGCGATCTTCTGGACGAACATCCAGACCAGGCAGGGCAATAGAAGCTACACCTGCCTTGCTGACTTTTTTGCCACCATCTTTAGTGGCTAATTCTTCCAATAAAATCTTACGAACCAATGTTTCTAGGTCAGAACGATTAATATCTGCCATACTTCATACCTCCAAGTCTAAGCTTCCTTCTTCGTTAAGAAGAAAGCCAGTAATACCGCTGTGATACCGCCGACAAATTTACCAATCATCATCGGCACAATCATTTCCGGTTTTTGACCGGCTGTGAAGCCTAGGTGATCTCCGATAACAAAGGAAGCAGATACGGCAAAGGCTACGTTGATAATCTTACCGCGTTTGTCCATATCCTTCATCATTTGGAACATGGCAATGTTATTAGCCAGAGAAGCTACCAAACCAGCTGCTCCAACTTCGTTCATTCCTAGGGATTTTCCGATAGCAGAAAGCGGTTTGTTGGCTACCTTGGTAAAGACAGCTACCAGACCAAAGGCTCCAGCCAAGGTTACGGCAATCGTTCCGACAACTTCAAAGGCTTCCTTCAATGTTTCAGCACCTTTTGGATAGATGCTAATGAGCCATTCATTGCCAGTCAGGAGCTGAGCTGCTCCAAAGGCCAAACCAAGCGTTGCCAAGATAACAATAATCTGACCAAACACTTCAAAACCTTTGATCATAGCATTAGGTGCCAAAAGCAATCCTACGAAAATCAGAGCTGATACAATGATAATCGGAATAAGATTGACAATCAAGGTTCCAAAAGGCAGGCCTGGTACGAAAAATCCTCCGAGGAGACAGCCAATCGGAACAGTTACCAAACCGTATAAGATTCCGCGAGCCAAAAACGGACGGTCATCTTTTTCGATAATACCCAAGGCAACTGGAATCGTAAAGACAATTGTTGGCCCCATCATAGAGCCCAGTACAAAGGCAGCGAAATTTCCTACTGCTGGATCCTGAGCCAGACTGAGAGCAAGAGGAGCTCCTCCCATATCATTGGCAATGAAGGTTGTCGCAAAGATAGACGGGTCAGCGCCCACCAAGCCATACAAAGGCACGACAATCGGTTTCAAGACATCCGCCAAGAGGGGAGCGATTACCATAATCCCAGCCATAGATAGAGCCAAAGCTCCCATAGCCATGATACCTTCTTCAAATTTTTCACTTAGTCCTAGTTTGCCACCGATACATTTATCCACTGCACCGATCAGCATGAATAGAACCATGATATAAATGATAATTTCATTGATACTCATAACATTACCTTAGTTTCTAATATTCTTCATCACTGTGATAGTCAACCTTGTCAATGATAGCCACAACGACCATATCCACAGGGATATTCGTCTTATTTAGGCTCATCCGGGCAGAACTGCCAGTGGTTACCATTACTTGGTCTCCTTCGCCTGCACCGATGCAGTCGGCCACAATAAGCAGAGCTGGGTCACTTTGATGTTCATTTAGCTGCCGTTCGACCACTAAAAATTTCAAACCATTTAAATTTTCGTCTTTTCTAGTCGCCCAAAGGCTTCCTTTTACTTTACCAACAAACATCTCTACCCACTCCTTTATTCTATGATTTCTATTTTTTGACGTTTTAAATAATCTCTCGCCAAGGCTGTCACAATCATTCCTTTTTCTATTTTAAAGCTTCCATTTTCAGGTAAGCCCATTTCTCTCAGCCTCTTCTCTGTAAGCAAAACCGGCTTGCTCGGAGCCTTAGTCTTCTGGCTGACTTCTTCTGCCACCGCCCGTTTCACTTCCGGGCGAGGCTCTTCAGCCTGATCGCTTTCTAGGAGTGCTAAGAGTTGGCCTTCTTTATAAAATTGCAGACCGTAGCGAATCAGCTTTTCTCGCTGTCCCTGCAGTTCCTGATACAAGTACACTTTAGAAGATTGCTTGTACTGCTGAATAGCAAAGGCGCTGTCTGATACGAGGACTTTTTTGCCTTTCAAAAGACTCTTTAAAATGACTGCTTCCTCCACCGCTAAAGGGCAAAGGGATGAGAGTCTTAGAAAAGCATCAAAACCAAGCGACTCAACAACAACAATCTCTGCTGTGCAAGAATCTTTTACGACTTGAAAGCCTTCCCCTTCTAATAAGTCAGGAATCTTATCGCCTCCAATGACGTATACTGAGGGTTTCTGAGGCTTTTTCTTCAACTTTTCCATCAGGTGGTCTGTAATCAAATCTACCAAATGATCTAGATTTTCCATTCTTTACCTACCTTTTATTTGCTCATAGGACTTATTTTTTAATAATCCGTCCGCGTGTTCCTTTTTTGAAACCACAAGCATTGGCTTCATCGTAGTCAATATGCATATAGGTTGCAAATTTAGGACTAACACGGATGACCACATCATCAAATATCAGCGGACGAGCTCCTTCTACTCTGACTTGTACAATCTCGTGATTTTTTACATTCAGACGTTCGGCATCTTCCGGTGTCATATGAACATGACGCTTAGCTACAATCAGGCCCTTATCCAGACAAACTGCCTTGTCTCCATGAGCCAAGATGACACCCGGTGTTCCTTCAATATCGCCACTTTCGCGAATGGGAGCCTTGGTGCCCAGTTGCAAACAGTCTGTCAGGGAAACTTCTACCTGAGAATGTTTGCGAACAGGTCCCAGAATAACCACATTGTGAAAAGCGCCTTTTGGACCGACAACTGTCAACCTTTCTTGACTAGCGAACTGGCCTGGCTGTGATAGGTCTTTTGCTTTTGTTAATTGATAGTTGGGACCAAACAAGGCTTCCAAATCTTCCTGACTCAAATGGACATGACGTCCGCTCGCTTCTACCTCAAATGACCCCTGCAATTCTTCCTGAACTTTATCAATTACTTTATTTACCAAATTTTCTAAAGTCATTGCTGTTCTTCTTTCTCTTGTTATTAGCTTGCTATCAACCAGAGCAAGACTTCAATTGATTTTAATAATTGAGAAACCTTACAAGCAAATTGATCTCCGTCACCATCAGCAGCCTGCTCCAATTCTTTGCGCAGGAGGGTCGTTTCGATATATGTTTCATAGCAATTCAGCTGCCAAGTCGGCTCTTGATAAGTCATCATAACCGTTTCTTGATCGAGCTGTCGACTGACCCGAATGGCCTGCAATTCTGCATTGCTAGGCAGGTCTGTCTGGTAATCAGAAATATCATCCAGAATATGCTGGCCGACGATTTGTTCTACTATATTCAATAGTTGGCCAACTTGCTCACACTTTTCATCCTGAAAAGCCTGATGCAATTCTCTCTGGTTCTTCAAAAAGCAAGTATAAAGTTTAGTCAGTCTAAATAGTCGTGGATACACAGCAGAGTCCTCAAGGTTTGTAATCGGCACCCTGATAGCATCAGCAGCTGAGTCTGTTTTCCCTTTGGTCTGACCTGAAAAAATGATTCGAATATGGTGATCATTGAGAAAACCTCTGGCTGCTGGCGTCAGTTTTTCATCTTTGTTTAATTCAAAGACACCATTATCAGCGAGAACGGATTCTCTATAAAGCTTTCTGATCTTAGCTTCTGTAAAAACTGACATGTATTCACATCCTTCTACTCCGTTGATACTCTGTGAAAATCAATCTGATACTCTTCGAAAATCAACATTTTCGTTTACGTATAGAGCTACTGCCCATAAGCTTCATTTTCACTGAGTATTCTATTTGCCTCAGGGGCCTGTATAAGACCTAAACGCTATAATACAGGCCCCTTCAGCAAATATTTATCTGTCCCAGATTATTTGGGCAGAATAACTTCCACTTCAGCATGTGGACGTGGAATTACGTGAACTGAAATCAATTCACCAACGTTTTCAGCTGCAGCTGCTCCAGCATCTGTCGCTGCTTTGACTGCGCCGACATCACCACGAACCATTACAGTTACCAATCCAGCACCGACTTGTTCTTTACCAATCAAAGTTACGTTAGCGGCTTTGACCATTGCATCAGCTGCTTCGATTGCGCCGACGAGTCCTTTTGTTTCTACCATTCCTAATGCATTTGCGTTTGCCATGTTTATTTCCTCCGATTATTTTCTTGTTTTTAATTTTATATGAAAGTCTGTAATCTTATTCTTGATGAGGCAAGATTACTTCTACTTCAGCATGTGGACGTGGAATTACGTGAACTGAAATCAATTCACCAACGTTTTCAGCTGCAGCTGCTCCAGCATCTGTCGCTGCTTTTACTGCACCGACATCACCACGAACCAAGACTGTTACCAATCCAGCACCGACTTGTTCTTTACCAACTAAAGTTACGTTAGCGGCTTTGACCATTGCATCAGCTGCTTCGATTGCGCCGACAAGTCCTCGTGTTTCTACCATTCCTAATGCATTTGCGTTTGCCATGATTGTATCCTCCAATTATAATGTTTAATATTGACTATTTTAGTTTTTCCAATACGCGTTGAACCAACAAGGTTACCAGTTCTTCTTCGTTTGATCCGTCAACTGCTACTGCTTTTGGTTCTTCCACTGCCATATTTTCTGCTTGTCGCAGATCTGACAGTTCTGATGTACCGTAAGCTACACGACGGATATTGAAGAGATTGAGCGGGCTGACATTATCAGATGTCGCGCTGCCACCCACAGCTCCACAACCCAAAGTAAAGGCTGGGAAGAGACCAGTCGTTGCACCGACACCACCCAGAGCTGCTGGCGTATTAATCAGCAGACGAGATACTGGTTTTTTCAGTGCAAATTCACGAATAATTTCTTCGTTTTGACTGTGAATAGCAAGCGTGTGGCCTGCACCTTCGTGATGCAAAATCTTAATGCTCAGCTCACAAGCTTCCAACCAGTCCTTGACAGTGTAGAAGCCTAAGACTGGAGCCAGTTTTTCCATAGAATATGGATACTGCTTGCCGACGCCTGTTTCTTCTGCAATCAAGACCCGAGCATCAGCTGGAACTGAAATACCAGCTAACTCAGCAATCACCTGAGGTGTTTTACCAACCATTTTCGGATTCATCGCGCCACTCGGCTGGATAATGAAGGAGCCTAGTTTCTTAGCATCTTCAGCTGGAACAAAGTAAGCACCTTGTTTCTTGAACTCTGCTACAACCTTTTCTTTCATATCTTCTTCGACGATGATAGACTGCTCAGACGCACAAATCACACCATTGTCAAAGGTTTTAGAATCCAAAATCTGACGAACTGCTTTTGGCACATCTGCTGTTCTTTCGATGAAGGCTGGACCATTACCAGGACCTACACCGATTGCTGGTGTGCCAGATGAGTATGCTGCTTTGACCATGGCATTTCCACCAGTCGCCAAAATCAGATTTGTATCCTTGTGTCGCATCAACTCATTTGTAGCTGCGATGGATACCCGATGAATCGCACTGATGGCTCCATCCGGACATCCAGCTGACTTAGCAGCTTTCTTGATGATTTCCACCGTTTCCTCAATACACTTAAGAGCATTTGGGTGAGGAGAGAAGACGATACTGTTTCCTGCCTTCAAGGCGATCAAAGCCTTATACATAACCGTTGAGGTCGGGTTGGTTGATGGAATCAAGCCAGCAATGACACCGACTGGAACTCCAACTTCCAAGACTTTCTTTTCCTTGTCTTCGCTGAGAACCCCAACCGTTTTCATATCCTTGATTTCTTCAAGAATACCTTTGGAAGCAAGAGCATTTTTCAACACCTTGTCTTCCCAGCGGCCAAAGCCTGTTTCCTGAGCTGCCATCTTAGCTAGGCGTTCACGCTCATCATAACAAGCTTTCGCTACTACTTTTACAATGGTATCAATTTGTTCTTGGCTCATTTTAGCAAGTTCTGCTTGGGCTTTCTTTGCATCCCGAATCAAATTCCTTACTTCCTGAATCGATACCAAATCTTTATCTTCTAAAAACATCCGCAATTACTCCTCTCCTATTGTTTCCATCAAAGTCTCAACGAGAAGTTTCTTGTTGGCAAATTTGATTTCTTTCTTGCTGAGACGGATACCTTCTTGATGATAGGCAAGGCTGCGTAGTTCGACGACTTTTAGTTTTTCCAGTTCTTCTCTGGTGTAGGTCCTTGTCTCTCCTTCAAGCTTCTTTGCTGGTTCAGCCTTAGTTTCCTTTACAGGCTGAGGCTTTTCTTCGATTTTTTCTGAAAGGATTGTTTCCGCCGTAGAAGCAATCTCTTTTTTAGCTGTTTTACTGTTTCTCTTTGGTACAAAGAGAAGGTCTGTCTGGTTATCCAACCTAGAAATTACATGGCTGGCCAGATAGTAAGGTTTATCCTGTACCAACTCAACTGCTGCATCAACGGCTGAGCGGACTGCACTGACATCGCCTATCAATTGAACCGTGTTCAAACCAGCTTTGACCGTTTCAATATTAAGCAATGATACATTGGCAGCCTTCAAAGCCGCATCTGCCGCAACTACAGCACCTAGATAACCTTTTACTTCAATTAAACCTAGTGCTCTATCTGCCATTTAATCAACTCCTAATCAATAACTTTTAGGATCATTCGCTACTGCAATGACTGCATTCGCAAATGCGTCGCAGGCAGCTCGGCATGCTGACTGTGATCCGACCAGAAGTCCGCCGGCAAAGTTGGTTTCACTCGGTGGTCCGTAGAAAGCTCCAACTTGCACGTCTGCCGCTTTCAAAGCCGCATCCAGTGCCACCATAGCTTCACCTGGTGGAGCAATCAAGTAAGCAATTGCTGTTCCTTCTTCTGCATTAGCACCCTCTGACAGGTAAGAGCCCGCACGAGAAATACAATGAGCAAAATAAGGAATGCTGTCATCATCATTGGCACTGTAGAAGCTAGCCCCATTTTCGATTTCATAGACTGCTACATCCAGACCGCTGCGAACTTCTTCTGGGTTTGGACCAGCCAAGATACCGATGACTTCACCAGCCAGCTTAGTTGAAGCGTTGCCTGCACCAGCATACATACTACGAGCATAGACCACTTCGACATCTGCTGCCTTGGTTGCTTCATCCAAGGCTACATAAGTGACATCATCACAGTCAGAAGTGATAATTCCCAGACTTCTGTGATGTGGTTTAAGCTCCAAAGAAGCTGCCAAACCTGCATCCACGTTTGAAATCAGAAGGGCACTTAATACACTTGCACCTAATCGATCATTTTTCAAAGCCACTACCTCCTATTATTTCAAATCAATTCCTGATTTCTTATTATCAAGAATCTTCTTAATGATTTCTGCTACATAGGCTCCAGCTTCAACGGCTGGTGTTCCGCCTTTATGAATATTGGAAACAACAGTCCGTTTCGCTTCTGGCATACCAACTGTTGGCTTGTAAGCCAGATAAGCACTCATAGACTCAGCTGTTACCAGACCTGGACGCTCACCGACCAGCATACAGATAACTTCTGCACCAGTCAGCTCTGCGATTTGGTCCATAGCTGCAACCCGAGCATGCTTGATAAAGAGCACTTCGCCAAAGTCCAGTCCGAACATTTTCAGACCTTGCTTCAGAGCTGGCAGGAAGTCTTTGACGTTGGCCTCGATAGCTGATGAGCTAAGACCATCACCAACGACAATCTGAACCTTGGCATTAGGTTTGCATTTTTCCTTGATAATCGCCTGCTGATCTTCTGGGAAGACCCGGCCAAAATCTGGACGTGTCAAGTATTCATCTTTAGTTGCTGCCTTAGTCTGTACAGGAATGAAGCCCATTTCCTTGATAAAGTCATCTGAGACATAGGAGAAGACCGCATCCTGAGCTGCTGCATGGTCTGCACGGAAACGCAAAACACTTTGTGTCTTGTAGCGATCACCTGCTCGCCATAAGCCCAGACGTGCCGGAGTAAATTTCTTAATCTTCCGGTAAGCTTCTTCATTGATGGCATTCGGAACTAAGAACTGTTCCTGGATATCTACTTCTGTTATATCCGGAATAATGCCATCTTCAATCACTGAAGTGTCTTGTTTGACTTCTTCCTGCAGAGAAACCGCAGGTTTTTCAGCTTTGTTCTGGTCAGTCGCTGCTGTTTCTTTAACAGCTGAGTCGCCGCCCATCTCATTTAACAATGAGCGAATCATTTCTTTTAATTGCAATTCATCCACAATGATTTCCTCCTTGCTAATTTGATTTCATAAAGATGGAGCCGTCTCCGCCGATTTCTGTCAGGTGACCATCTTCCATCAAGCCCATCTTTTCCATCCACTCTTCAAATTCCTTAATCGGACGTTTATTGAGAAGTGAACGCATGGTTGCTGTTTCATGGTAACCAGTTGTTTGATAGTTAAGCATGATATCGTCACCATGAGGAATCGCCATGATGTAGTTAACATTGGCTGCTCCGAGAAGAACCAAGAGATTTTCAGCGTCGTTTTGGTCAGCTTTCATGTGGTTAGTGTAGCAGATATCACAACCCATTGAGATACCAGTCAGTTTGCCCATGAAGTGGTCTTCCAAACCAGCACGGATAACCTGCTTAGAATCGTAAAGATACTCAGGTCCGATGAATCCAACAACGGTATTTACCAAGAATGGATCGAAGCGTTTAGCGAAACCATAACAACGAGCTTCCATAGTCACTTGGTCTGCTCCATGGTGAGCGTCAGATGAAAGTTCAGAACCTTGACCTGTTTCAAAGTACATGACATTCGGTCCAGCAGCTGTTCCCACTTTCAGAGCTGTATCCCAAGCTTCTTGAATGATTTTAGCATCAAAACCAAAAGCTTCATTTCCTTTTTCAGATCCAGCGATAGATTGGAAGACCAATCCTGTCGGAGCACCTTGATTCATCGCTTCAATCTGAGTAGTAACGTGAGCCAGCACACAGTGCTGAGTTGGAATCTTGTACTCTTCGATGAAGTCGTTAAACTTATGCAAGACACGTTTGGTACTTTCCACAGAGTCGTCTACTGGGTTCAATCCTAAGAGAGCATCCCCACATCCATAAGCAAAACCTTCCATAGTAGAAGCCATGATACCGTCTGGATCGTCTGTGGTATGGTTTGGTTGAAGACGAGAAGAGAAGGTTCCCGGCATACCAATCGTTGTATTGGCATGTTTGGTAATGACAATTTTATTGGCAGCTACAATCAAGTCCAAGTTAGTCATCAACTTAGCAACTGCTGCTACCATTTCAGAAGTCAACCCACGAGACAGCCACTGAATATCTACGTTCTTAGTCTTGTTATCCAAGATCCATTCACGCAGCTCTTCTACTGTCCAGTTCTTAATCTTTTCGTAAGTACGAAGATTGACGTCGTCAATGATAATCCGTGTTACTTCATCTTCTTCATAAGGCACTACCGGATTATTGAACAAATCAGACAGTTTCAGCTGAGCTAGTACAACCTTAGCAGCGACACGCTCTTCGGCAGATTCTGCTGCTACTCCGGCTAGCTGATCCCCGGATTTGTACTCATTGGCTTTGGCCAGCACTTCTTTTACGGATTTAAATTCGTAAAGCCGACCAAACAATTTTGTTTTCAAAATCATGGATTACTTCCTCCTTTGTGTAAATAAAAGTTTAATTAAACACCAATGTTTTCACGACAATCGGTAGGACCGAGCCTTCAATAACTGGATTACCAATATCGATATAGTCGCCATTTTGAACATCCACTGAGTCAATGCAGACAAATGGATAATCCTTAGGCAATTGAGCAAAGAGACACTGACCTAAAACCTTGGCCATATCTTCTCTGACAACCACTAGCAACGGAATTTTCTTTTCAATGCTTTCGCTCATTCCGCTAACAATAGCCTCTGCGTATTCCAAAACCCGGGCGAAGCTTGGGCTTTTTTCTCCATTGATTGCCAAAGCAACCTGCTGGACTTCATTTTCCAGTGTGAACCAGGCCACCTTGTCCCTGATAATCTGCTGCAGTCCCTCCTTGTCCTCATGCTCATCAGAAGCAGCCAGTTTGAGAACTGGAATGTTTTTAATAGGGAGGATATCAGAGATGTAGGTAATGGTACTGCCGCTGACATCGGTCGTATGGCTGCCGGCTCCAACAACGGTTGCCCGAATGGTCTCAGCCGACTGGATGACTTTCTTTTGATCAAAAATCTTGGATTTGCTCAGCGCTCTGCCAAGCAGGATACCGATATCCCCATAGCGGAAATCATCCGCCGAGGTCGTTTCCAAGTATATTCCATCAGCTACACCACCAGAGAAAGATACGCAGTGGAGATCATAGTTCAACTTGAGACCGTGGTTGGTCTGTAGGAGCTCATAGTAAGGACTGTGATTGTCAATTCCTACAGACTGTTCTAATACGGAGACCATTTCTTGAATCAGTCGATCCAAATCAGCCCGATGGACCGTTTCACCAACTGCCAGCTGAAGCCCCTGCTCTGCAATGATAGTCTGCAGTTTTGGAGCAATATAGCTAATCCGCTGGGTCTGCGGATCCATCTTTATCAGCCGACCTCCGATATCAAAACACCCTGTATCAATCACATCTCCTTCTCGGAAGACCGCCAGATTGGAAGTCCCCCCACCAATATCAATATTGACCACTGATGTATGATGCTCTTGAGAATACTGATGGCTGCAGGCCCCTTTACCAGCGATGATACTCTCAAGGTCTGGCCCAGCCGTCGCAACGACAAAGTCACCAGCATAGCCACTCAGGGCTTGCAACACCTGACTGGCATTTTCCTTGCGAGCCGTCTCACCAGTAATGATGACTGCCCCCATCTGAATATCTTTTTTCTGAATGCCTGCTTTCGCATACTCATTCAGAACAAAGTTTTTGATCTTATCCACCTCGATCAAAAGTTGATTCGAAATTGGTGTGAAGATAATTTCACTTTTATAAAGAACTTTTTTATCTGTAATATAGACACGAGGAATAGTAAACACAGAAGCAATATTCTCGATGGTAAGCTCTGATAAGATCAGCTGTGTAGTGGCTGTCCCGATATCGAGCCCCACACTCAAAATTTTATCTGACATACTAAAAACCTCCAAAAAAAGACGCTCAAAGCAATGCAAACAAACAGAGTTCATTTACATTCTTCAAGCGTCATTGCTTTTTTCGACTGACATCATTGTTAGTCTGGTAGTATTTATCTTTTAAAACGAATGGTCGTTGTCGTTCCCTCATGGTCTGAGTGGATAGACAAGGTTCCAAACAATTTTCCTTGGACAAAGCGCTCTACCAAGAGTAGACCAAGATGATTCTCAAAGGAATGCTCTTGATTGTAACCGCTACCATTATCCAGTACTTTTAAAGTTATTATATCATTTTTAAGTCCAACCTGCAAATGGATTTGCGGTTTTTCTGGATATTTTTTGTCCTTAAAAGCATGTTCATAGCTGTTCTGCAGTAATTCATTGACGATTAGCGCCAGTGAAGTAGCCCGGCTGCTGTCAAGACAGAGTTCCGGTTCCAAGCTGTAGGTCAGGGCTATTTCCCTATGCCCGGAAAAACAGCGCTGAACATTTTCGATAACTTTTTTCAGCAGATGCTCAATCTGAATGCTGTCATCCTGCTGAGAAGACAGGAGCTCGTGAGTCGCCGCTATGGAGAGCACACGATTCATACTGTCATTAAGAGCTTTTTTGGTGTCTGCTCCTGGACTTTGCTGAGCCTGTAGTCGCAGCAAGGAAACAACGGTTTGCAAGTGATTCTTTACCCGATGGTTCATTTCACGAATGGTAGTTGTATGGGTTAAGAGCTGCGCTTCCTTTTCCTTGATGTCTGTAATATCCTTACAGATCATGACTACATTTTCACTCTCAGCCAGCAAATAGCGTTTGACCAAAAAGCAATAAGTGCCATAATGTACCTCAACTTGGTGAGGTTTTTCTTGAGGGGCTTGTGGTCCCAGTTGCTGGATTTCTTCAAAAGTCAGACTGTCTAAGACCAGATTGCTATAGTGCATTCCCTCAATCGAGTCCATATAGCCTAGCTTATGGCGATAAGAGTCGGCAGCTGCTTGATTGAAATACTTGAGATAGCCTTGCCGGTCAAAGACCAGACAAGCTTCATCTATATGATCAAATAAAACAAACTGCTCTTGCGCCGAAATCTCAGGAGTGCTCCGTAACTCAAAACCCCCGTCCTCTTTATCTAAAGAAAAGTTGTCCGGTAAAGTCTGGGGAGCATTTCTTTCGATAATCAGCGTTCCAATGACCCGCTCTTCTCTCACTATCGGAAAGACCGTCTGATGGATGGCTAAGCCCTCCTGCGATCTGGCCGAAAGCCCTATCGAAGGAGCACCCGTCTCCAAGGTCCGGATAACACCTGGCTCATTTTCCAGATAGGCCATAGCACCCACGACCGAGTTTTCGTACAAGCTGAGCTTGCTTTCCGGCTTTTTATGAAAGATGACAATAGCATGTTCCGAAAAGATATTCTTTACGTCAATGAAGACATCTTCATTTGCATAAGCTGAGTTTTTCAATAATTCGTCAGCCTGTTGGACAAGATGCTCGATATCAGCCTCATCCAAATTTGTCTGTTCCTGACAAAGCTGCTTTATCTTATCTTTATACATCATTACACATCATCTTGGAGCACCAGCAATTTAGCAATCTCAATCATCGGCACTCTCTTTTGCATACTAATTGTCCGAATGCGTTTGAAAGCTTCTGGCTCTGACAAATGATCACGAGCCATCAGTAGGCCTTTGGCCTTTTCAATCACAATCCGATCGTCTATCTTTTTCGACAGCTTGACCATTTCATTGGACATCTGTTGTAGCTCGCGGCCTTTCTCAATGCAGACCTCTACCATCGGAATCAAGGACTTGGCATCCAAAGGTTTAACCAAATAAGCACTAATGCCATTGGTTTTGGCCTTTTGGATATAGTGCTCATCACTGTAGGCTGACAGTAGAATCACGCTATAAGCCAAGGCATCTTCGAGTATCTTCTTACCCGCTGTCAGACCATCCAAAAGCGGCAGTTTGA
The DNA here is from genome assembly GCA_963536045.1 of uncultured Streptococcus sp. Lineage (GTDB taxonomy): Bacteria > Bacillota > Bacilli > Lactobacillales > Streptococcaceae > Streptococcus. The sequence goes on along the minus strand of CAUSZI010000001.1, from coordinate 78,014 downwards.
TATCCATCATGACCAAGTCACAACGATATTTCTGACACAAATCAATAGCCTCAAAGCCATCAGATGCTTCAGCTACCACTTCATAATCGCCAGCTTCTAAGATCTTTCGAATATCTAATCTTACGATTGGATCATCATCAACAATTAGAATTCTGCCCTTCATACTTCCCCTCGACAGTTTTATTTTTATGTCCGCGTTACGACCGTGCTGGAGAAACCTAAAATCTCTTCCAGACCTTGTAAAACGGCAATGAGAGCTGCCTCAACAGAAGAAACGTCGCCTGTCATCACAACAGAGCCGCTGAAACGATCCACAAAACCAACCTGAACATCCGCTGCCTTGGTCGCGATATCAACCGCAATAATGGCTGCTTCACTCGGAGTGATCGTCAAGATTCCAATCGCATCCTTGATTTCTGCCTGCAATCCCAATTTTTCAAAAATGACTTCATCAGGATTAGCGATAAGGTGCGCCAAGGTCACTTGTTTCCCAGGAACGTATTCCTGTATCATTCTTTGTTTTTCTTCCAATTTAGTAAACCTTCTTCATGATTTTAAACCTTCAGAAGTGTACTGCATGCTCTTAATCATTATACAATAATTTTGGCATAACAGCAATTCAGAGGATTAAAACGCTTTCTCTAATACTTTAAGCAGTTCTTCTGCCGTAGGGACACGAGGGTTAGTCGGAGTACAGCCATCATGCAGGGCAGCTTCTGAAATTTCTACCTTGTACTGAGCAAAGACATCTGCTTTCACACCGTATTCTCTCAGAGAAGTTGGCATCTCCAGCTTTCTCTGCAGCTTCTTGATGGCTTCAACCAGCTGTCTTACTCCTGATACAGGGCTTGAAGCACTGCATCCCAGTAGTTTGGCAATATCCTGATAGCGACTAGCTACAGTTTTGTCCGCTGCCTGCCGGCTTCTATTATTGAGATCGATACCAGCATTATACTGAATGACATGGGGCATTAAAATACTGTTTAAACGACCATGAGGAACATGGAATTTGGCACCTGCCGCATGAGCCAGACTGTGGTTTATACCCAAGTAAGCCGTATTGAAGGCCATACCTGCCAAAGTGGATGCTGCGTGCATCTTTTCACGCGCTTCTACATCCTGACCATTTTTGTAGGCTTTAGGCAGATATTCAAAGACCAGCTTAATCGCCTTTTCAGCCAAGGCATCGGAAAAGTCAGTCGCCTCAGTGGATACATAGGCTTCAATAGCGTGAGTCAGCACATCCATTCCTGTATCTGCTGTGATGTTGCTAGGAAGAGACATAACCAAATCCGCATCCAAGATAGCAACATCTGGCAGAATTTCACTGGTCACCAAAGGATACTTGGTGCCTTTGTCTGCATCTGTGATAACAGAAAAGTCGGTCACTTCAGATCCAGTTCCGCTTGTTGTAGGAATGGCGATGAGAATAGCCTCTGAGAAGGCACCCTGCTTCTTGGCAAAATAATACATAGCCTTGGAAGCATCAATGGCAGAGCCTCCGCCAATAGAAAGCACAATGCTGATTGGCTTGTCTCCTGCACTCTTGATACCAGCCACAACTGTTTCGATTGGCGGATCAGGCACAATATCTGTGAAAACAACAATATCATTGCTGTCATCAAAGTTGGCTAAAATAGCATCCAGCGTGCCAGATGTCTTTAAAAAAGGATCGGCAACGACTAAGATATGCTCGTTTTTATAATGGCTTAATTGCTGCAGAGCGCCCTTGCCCACATGCAATTCAGTCTTATAGGAAATCTTATACATCTTTTCTCCTTTCTGTTGTATCTATTTTTAAACAAAAAGAAACTATATGAAAATAAGACTGCTCCCCTACACACGTCACAGCATTTTCATATAGCTTCATTGCTTATTTATCTTCAGTACCCCTTTGTACTATATTGAATTATAACACAAAAGCGCTTTCATGGCAATAAAAAAGTCATTAATATAAGAAGTTTTTAGTGCTGCTTCTCTTTTCAAAAACAAGCTTGTTTGAAGGATTAAATTTTTATTAAAATTTGATTCGTTTTCCTTGTAATTACCTGTGAAAGGTGTTACAATCTAGTTACTAGGAAATTGATTTTAGTACTTTTAAGGATATGGAAGTCTGGTGAAAATCCAGCGCGGTCCCGCCACTGTGATAAGCTTTTCAGCTTTAAGTCAGGTCTTTATTCTTAAATTTTAGTAGATTTCATGCCTCGATGTAAGGTAGTGATGTCAGTTTGGAACAAACATTTTAGCTTAGTTTCCATTATTGACTCTACGTTTAAGTACGTTAATTTTCTAAAGATGAGGTTTCTCTTGTCTTTCTGCAAAGGAGCAGAGTCAATAATTGGAAAGCTAGTGCTAATCAACGAAGCTTAGCATGAAGATACAATGATGTATAGGCGGCTTTCTTTTTTAGAACATCAAAATAAGTTCTGTCCTTCCAAGACTTGGTAAAAGTCAATTTGGAAAGACAGAACTTTTTCTGTTTCTTTTATTACTGGCGCTTGCTTGCCCAACGCTCAACATCCGCCTTGGTGATATTGTGGAAGACCTTGGCACCTCTTTCATAGGCCACGTCTTCTTGATGTTTGGTAAAGTTGATTACTCGAGCCAAGGCAAAGAAGTAATCTGACAGACGGTTGACAAAAATCAGGACATTATTGTTAATTTCTGTAGTCCACATCGTTCCTACGATGTGACGCTCTGCCCGTCTTGCAATGGTCCGAGCTACATGAATCATAGAAGCAATCTCGTCACCGCCCGGCAGGATAAACCTTTCCAAAGCCGGTGGAATTTCTGCATAAGTATCAATCCTCTCCTCAATCCAGTCAATCAGCTGCTGATCAACCTTGTAAGGGTAAACTCCCTGGGGAGTAGAGAGGTCTGAACCACAGTCAAAGAGATAATGCTGCAGCTGGAGCAGCTCATCTCTCAGCTTGTCATCCTTGTCCAGCTTGGTAATGGTATAACCAATCCAAGAGTTCAGCTCATCAATGGTTCCGTAAGCATTAACTCGTTCCGCATCCTTGGCAACACTTTGGCCGCCAACTAGCTTGGTCAAGCCCTTGTCACCTGTTTTTGTATAGAGTTGCATATTTTTCCTCCTTTAAGTCACATTTTTGCGAATATCAACATAATCTTCTTCTTTCAAGCTGCCTTCAGCAAAGGTTGGCATGTGCTCCATGGTATAGACAGCATTTTCCAGCAGAAAGAAAGCCAAAGGACAACCCGAGCCTTCACCCAGTCGCATGTCTAGCAAAAGCATGGGCTCCAGTCCTAGAAAGTCACTGACCAGTCTGTAAGCAGGCTCCGTCGAAGCATGGGAAGCAAAGGTATAGTCCAAGACATGAGGAGTCAGCTGATGGGCAATCAGAAGCCCCGTCAGAGAGATAAGACCGTCCACTACACATGGCAGCTGATAGCGGGCACAGGCGAGATGAGTGCCTGCCATAGCCAGCATATCTAGCCCACCAAGCTTAGCGGTCAGATCCAGAATATCTCCATAAGGAGCGTGACGATCCAGACACTGCTGGATAACGGCTGTTTTATGAGCCTTCATATCCTGAGTCAGACCAGCTCCATAGCCTGTGACGTCCTCTGCTTTGAGACCGAGAACTGCCGCTATGACAGCAGCAGAGGTGGTGGTGTTGCCAATCCCCATTTCTCCTGTTCCAAAGAGACGGTAGCCGTCTTTGATCAAGGCCTCTGTCCTCTTATAGCCGACTAGAATTGCCGCTATAGCCTGCTCGCGAGTCATGGCCGGCTCCTCGAGCATATTGCGCGTCCCATGACAGACCTTGTCCTCATTCTCCTCAAAGATATCCTTCTTGCAGCCAATGTCTACCAGGCGGATGTCTGAACCTGCATGTTTGGAAATAGCACACAAGCCAGACTTTCCAGCTAGAATATTACACGCAACCGTGTAGGTCGTTTCCTGAGGGTTGGCAGAAACGCCTTCAGCCACAATGCCATTATCTGCCACATAGACGAGAACAATCTTCTTCTCCAAATCAATGGGACCAGAAAACATAGCATGCAAGCGAGCATAGATAGTCTCGAGTTTCCCCAAGGAACCCGGGGGTTTACCTAATTGATCACAGTAACACTGGCCTTCTTGAACCTTGTCTTTGTCTAATGGAAGAATCTGCTCAATAATTTTTTCTAAGTCTTTCAAACTAGTCTGTCTCCTCCCTGACCGGCTGCACCCCTTCAAAAATAATCCTGCTCAAGGTCCGAGTCTGATAATAAGCCCCGCTGGCTGAGCGAGCTAGTTCAGCCTCTAGCTTGGGCAAGACTTCTAGCTGTTCCTTGCTCATCAGCAGACCAACCAATGTACCACTATGGGCAACATTGAGGCCTAAACACTGGTATTTTTTTACCAAAGCCAGTAATTCTTTCAGATAGGGTTTGGGTAGCCGTTGGTTGTTCAACAAAGCACTATAGCTCGCTAAATGGCCAAGTTTTTCCAAACTCTTTTCCTGACAAGCCTCCTGAAAGAGAGGAAGCAATCGCTTAGACTCCTCAGCCGGATAGCTAGGACTGTCCTTCATCCGAACCAAGTCAAGAGTTGTCACCATCTCCACAGGCTCCAAGATATAAACATAGAGCTCCGGTCGCCAGTCTGTCTGCCAGACCACTTGACCAGTCAGGGGATTAATGACCGTCCAGTCCGCAAAAGCCACCGAGTCAGTAGGCTCAATCATGGCACAGAGACGCGTCAAATCCGCTGCCTTTAGAGGCTGCTTTTGCCCCAGAGCAGCTGCCTGCAGGCAGCTAACCATATCTGCTGTGCTGCTAGAATAGCCCTTGCTGATAGGCAGGTCTGACTCCTGAACAAAAGAGAAAGCATTGGACTCAGGCAGGAGCTCCAAAGCTCGCCTTACCTTTTCACCTTGGGCTTGCCTTGCGAGAGACGAAGCTCCATCCAATCTCACTCGACTGCGCTTCTCAATCCCATAGGAGAGCAGAACCTCCTGCTCTCCTACTAAACCTTGAAATAATTCACCGCAGGAACCTGGACAAGACACGATTCCCTTAGTCATAAGGAGCCTCTTTCGCCAAGACCTCTGTCAGGCAAGCCAGAAGCTGTTCATTTTCCTGATGGCTGCGGATGGCTATGCGGTAATGCCGGTTTGTCAGATCATGATAATTTTGACAGGAACGGATAAAAATCTTTCTCTGCCGAAGCTCCTGACGCAGCTCCTGCTGACCTAAATATTCAAAGAAGATATAGTTGACACTAGGCTTGACCGGCCGAATCTGTGAAAATGCAGTCAGCCCTTGAAAAAGGAAGTCTCTTTCTACTCGAAGCCACTGCTTGGTAGCTTCCTGATAGGCCTGGTCTTTCAAAAGGACAGGCAGGGCGCGATCCGCCATAGCGTTGACCGACCAAGGAGCGCGGCTCCCCTCTATCTCATCAAAGCAAGTCGGATGACAGCTGAGAGCATAGCCCAATCTCAGACCAGGAATAGCATAAAACTTAGTCAGAGACCGCACCACTACTGCATTTGGATAGGTGGCCAGACGTGAGACGAAGCTATAGCCCTCCTCATCGTCCAAAAAGTCCATAAAAGCCTCATCCAGTATCAAAAAGATTTGCCGCTCCTGCAAGTAGTCAGCTAGCTTTTCTAGCTCAGTACGCCGAATCAAGCTACCCGTCGGATTATTAGGATTGCAGATGAGTACAGCGTCTCCTGCAGTCAGTGAATTCAAGGCTGGCAACATGTCAGCTAGATTCCACTCATAGGATGGGGAAGGGAGGCTAAAGCGCTCCACCTTGGCCTGTACTTGCAAGAAGGCTTTTTCATATTCCATGAAAGTAGGGCTCAGAGTCAGGACAGTTTTTGGACGCAGGAAGCGGGCCAGCTCATAAAAGACTTCTACCGCACCATTTGCCAGCAGGACATTGTTCTTTTCTAGGCCATGATGATGTGCCAGAAGCTCTCTAGAGCGGCTGTAGCTGATGTCTGGATAATGAATCAGCCAATCAATGGACTCGGTCAGGCAAGCCCTCAGCCGCGGAGAAATCCCCAAAGGGTTGATATTGGCACTGAAATCCAGACAGTCTTCTAGAGAAAAACCAAATTCCTCAGCCAAAGCTGCCGCATTTCCACCGTGCTCTACTTTCATAAATAGACATTCCTTCCTCGTTTCCTTGTTAGAATCTAGTATACCATATTCGGCTTTTTCGTCCTTAGTCTGCCTCCAAATAAGCCTGGAGACGGTCAATTCCTTCGTTTTCCGTCGCAGATATTTCAAAAATTTCCTTGGCTCCAGCCGCTTTCAGCTGCCGCCGTGCTTTTTCGATTTGTTCTTCCTTATCAGCCATATCAATCTTGGTGACAATGCCAATCACTTCTTTATTGAAGAGGGAAGAAAAGCCCTGAGGAAAGGTCTGCATCTGATTGGAAGCCGCCACCAAGAGGCCAATCACATCAGCTTCTGTTGCCGTCACGTTCAGAGCATTATAATACTTACGATGCTGGAGAAATTCTCCGGGCGTGTCAATGATGGCATCATAGAACTCAATAGCCTGAGTCTTAAAGTAGGTTAGCTCCAAGCCTTTCAGTCGCTGGGTCAGAGTAGTCTTACCCACTCCGACTGGACCGACAAACATGATTTTTTTCATATCTTGCATCCATTCCTCTCTATGACAGGGGACTGCCCGCTATTTACTGAGCTGGGCTTCCTTACTATCTAGTTTGATAGTTTCCCTGCCGTTGAGCAGTACACCTTTATTTTCATCGCGGCCTTGCAGATAGTAAAGGGCATCTTCCTGACCGTATGTTTCAATTGCCTTAGTTTGCAAAAGACCGATTCCCTTGCTAGGATCTCTCAAAAGATTGAAGATGATACCCATTTGTAGTTTAGGGAAGTCCTTGAGCATAGCATAGTCGCCATTACTATCGCCGGCAATCAGGATTGGTTCTTGATTGTCATGATTGACAGCAATCAGCTTCTTGATGGTTTCTGTCTTGCCCTCACCTTGAGTCTGAGCATAATTGGTATCGTATTCTGGCTGAATCACACCCTTATCATCCTTTTTCAGGCGCATAGCAGTAACATTTTCTTTAGGAATATTGTAGCCATACTTAGAATTGCTAGCATAAGGGATAATCACATCGATATAAGACGCTGAGCAGATATAGACATCAATGCCGTTAGCCATCAGAGTCTTATAGAGATTTTGCATTTCCTTGACTGAGCGAACACCGCGCTTGAAAGTCACAGTGATTTGGCCTGACTCACCTTTCAAACCTTCCGGACTTTCCCAAGTTTCAGAAGTCAGCTTGTCTTGGAGAGCTTGGTCAATAGACTTTTCAGATAGGGCTTGAACTTCTTCAGAAGTCATACCTGCATAGAGGTAGGTCACCCATGGATAACTGATGTCAGAGCTGAAGGTATCACCAATCGCTTCGTAAAGATAGCGGAGTTTAGCAGCAAAGTCTTGATATTCATCGGTCTTTTTGACTTCTTCCAGAGACTTGTCTCCTTGCATTCCCTTATAGCTATTGTAAATAGCCGTGTAGTCGGAGAGCAAGTCAGCCGCGATCTTGTCAATGTTCACTGGTTCACCATCTTTGTTATGGAAATCTTCAACAAAATCGTCGCTCGGTATATTGGTCCGTACTGCTTGGTCAAATTCTTCCGGCGTCATCTTAAAGGCCAGATTTTCAATTTGATAGGTAAAGGTTGCTTCGCCAATGTCGTTAATGACTGTCGTATTGTCCCAGTCAAAGACGGCATAAGGTTTTTTATTTTTATCATAGCTAGAGCTGGTGTTCCCATTTTCCTTGATGAGCTTGGTCAGACGGGCATAAAGCTTGTCTTCCCAAACGCCCTTATCCAAAGTCTTAGCCTTGTCCTTATCCGTTGTCTCTGTCTTAGCCGAGGATGACTCAGTCGTCGTCTTATTATTCCCCGCTTGACAAGCTCCCAGAAGTAAAGCCAAACTACAAAGCAGCACAATTCCTTTTGTCCGCATAGAAACAATCCTCCATAAAAAATAATAGTGCGCAAAAAAATGGCATAGAAAACCCCTTTGATTCTGAAACACTCGCTTCATTGCGATCAAATCAGGCTTCCTTGCCATTTTCTATACTGTTATTATATTATAAACTATCTGATTGACTTTGTCAATGAAGCGCTTTCAGTTTTGTAAAAAAATAAAGGCAAAGAAAAATTATTTCTCTGCCTTAGCAAACTTTTCTTCTAAATGTTGCAATATTTTCTTACGTTTAGACATTTGGTAGTCATAATGAATCATAATAAGCGCATAACTTAAAATACTACCGAGTATCATCATCATCATATCGCCATCTGTTAAATACAATATAGAAAGCAGTACCACACACGGGGTACCCAGTAATTGTGTTATTCTAATTACTTTATAGTGGTTTTTTGCTTTTTCTATAAACTCCTTTCCCTCAGAAACTTCTAAATTTACTATAGAAAAAGTGGTTTTCTTTTTCATAGAAACCATTGCTATTCTAGTAATATTTCCAGTAAGAAAGATTGTTAAAATTAGTATTATTAATCGAATATTAAAAGAATCTACTACAAGTTTCTTTGCTATCATCCTTAACAATGGACCAACTATCAGTATAAAGGCAGGGGTATAGGTCTGAATCTTCTCAGTATTTTGCAGAAGGTTAGATAATTTTAATTGTTCCTTCTCTAAATCATAATAAAGGGCCTTACCCTGATACCAGCCTAAGTTTACTAAATTAGAATATTTCTTCATTCATTTTCCTTTTAAAGTATATTTTTTATCATTGTTTAACTATATTGGGTATATTCGGTACACCACTTAAATTTTTGTCAGCTAGTAAAAATACCTCAAATCAGTTCATCACTTTTCGGATACTTCCTTATATAAATACCTGCATAAAACGCATCTACCATAACAGCTGTCAGCGTCAAGGTTAACAAAATTCCCAATAAAATACCAAAGGCATTCTGAATATAACCCGTTAGGAGGGAGGGAATGATTGTTGCACCCGCAAAAGCTATAGCAAAATTATTCCACCATGTTTTCTTTCTATCTCCCTCTTTTACTTGATTAAAAGCCCAGACTTTTCCTTGATTCTTTGGGAGATAGTACCAAGCATAGAGACCACATGCAAAGATAAAAAGAAGTAATATAAAGATAACATAAATTGGAGTGAGAGGGGATTGATATATTCCCTCTATACTTTTTGAATCTCCTACTATTGCAAACATCAACATTCCGATAAAATTGATCCAAGCTAATGCGCTCCAAGTAAGCAAAGCAATCAGAATATAGGTTAAAAACTTAAATCGATTGATTAGAAACTTAGAAAAAGCAAACAACATACTTACCACATTAAGAATGATGCAAGTCAAAAATAGAATTTTAATCCATCCCTGGCGACTTCCTGTTTCACCTATAAGGGCCCAGTAAAAGAAAAACGAGCAAAATGGTAAATTTATCCATGGATAAATCTTAATGTATCCTAAACTGACACCATGTGTGATCAAAGGGCCATGGTATCTTTCTCTTTCTATGTTAGTAATCTTTGCCTTATCTTTCATATTCACCTTCACCATTAACGAGATCATCCAAACACTTTTTGAACTGATTTGATACCTGAATTAAAAGCTTTTCCAACGTCTGCAATACTCTTAATGAGATTCTCAACTCATATTTAAGCAATTGTCAGTGAGTCAGAAATTGAAATATAAGAATGATTTCCCTGTATTTTACTAATTATATTTTTTAAAATTATTCATCGGACAACTCCCTTAAATTTCTTCTCATTTCTTTCAAAGCTTTTCTTTTTTCAAATATTTTCAACTGAGGAATCATGATTGAACCAATTATCAAGAACAAACAGCCAGCGGTTAAAAGGCCTATGGAAGAAAATTTGATAAACCAGAAAAAAGAGAACACAGTTGCCGCAATTATAAGCAGTAAGAATACGCTAGTCATTTTAATTACTTTTTGAACTTTCTGACACATTTCTTCTAACTCTTTCAGGTTGAGTTCGATTGTCTGAGCCTCAAGACTATCAATTGACTTCTGCCTTTTTCGGAAAAAGCGACTCACTAAAAAGATAATATAAATTGATAAGGAAAGTAAGGAAATAACTGCAATTAGATTTATCCCTTGTGTCGTATGGCTTCTATATAACCTATCAATTGAGATGCCTACTAAAGAAATCCCTACTGTATATTTCGAGATCTTTACAGCTATCTTGTTAGTCTTTTCTGCTCCTTCACTTGGCATATTCTCTATATTTTTTATAGCTATTTTATTGGTTTCCATATCATAATAATAGACTTTATTATTCTCGTGAAAAAGCATGATGTTAGTCTTCATTTATTCTGCTCCACTCTTTTTTATATCCATTCCTTTTTTTCTCCAGCCTATGAAAACTCGAGTATAGTTTAACAAAAGCGGTTGAAAAAATACAATATTGATGCTCACTAAAGAAATTATATCATAAGCTGTTAGCAACTTGAATAGTCTATAATAATCACATTTAAAAAATAGTAATATTTTTTCTTCATTTCGCAGCTCCTGTATTGATATTTTTGTTTCTTCTAAGCTTCTCAGTATTAATTACTCTTATCCATTTTAAATCATTCTTGATAAACAATCCAGTTATAACAGCTAATCACTAGTATTTCCAGCTTCCCTCTTAATAAAAAAAGGGAAATTGTTTCTTCGACAATCCCCTTTAATTCTACCATTTTTCAGGCACTTGATTTCTCCAGCCTGTGAAAACTTGTGCATAGCCCAATAGATACAAGGGCGTCAATGCGATACTCAAGCCGACTAAAGCAATAATCATATAGATTCCTGACAGCATGAATAAGCGAGTAATGACTGCTACTCCTGCTGACAGGCAGCACAGGACGATGGCATGAATCTGCAAAATGTTGATCTTTTGTTTCTGTTCAAAATATCTCAATTTTGAAACAATCACCATCTGATACAGCAAATTGATCAGCTGGTAGGACAAACTCAGTATGATAAAAATCATAAAAAATGCTAAGTAGTTCTCACCAAAAAAGATGGAACCCCAAAAAAGCAATTCAAAATGAAGAAATAGGTAAGAGCTGGTCGGAATGAGCTGCAAGGCTTTGGTATCAAAAAACTTTTGGAACAATAAGAAGGCTAGCAACAAGATAGCGATGTGCCCAATAGTAAACTGCATGACCATCATGCTCCGCTCATGCATCTCACCACGCAAGAAAATCGAAACGATAGATACCAGCGAGATAAAAAATAACTCAATTAAACCAGCCTTATAAAAATCTAAGTTTCTGATTGGATTACAATCCGTAACAAGAACATTCAAAAATTCATAATATCTCTTTTTCATATTATAACTCCCATTTATTAAAAAAATTCCCTAAACTTTTCGGAACTTTCTATAAAAAAATTCCATATTTCATTATATCATACAGTATATAGGCTAAGGAAGTCTTATAAAATATTGGTATATCAATAAAGTATAGATACCTTTCTCAATCATTCGCCAAGTTGGCATTTTTCCGCTATAATAGTAAGGATGAACATCAAAGAAGAAATTATTAACTTAGCAAAAGAAATTGGGATTTCTAAGATTGGGTTTACGACAGCGGATGATTTTGACTATCTGGAGAAGTCGCTGCGCTTGGCTGTCGAAGAGGGGCGAAATTCAGGATTTGAACATAAGAACATTGAGGAGCGGATTAAGCCTAAGCTGAGTCTAGCCTCAGCCAAGACCATCATCTCTATCGCAGTCGCCTACCCCCACAAGCTCAAGCAACAGCCTCAGAAAACAACCTACAAGCGGGGCAAATTCACCCCTAACAGCTGGGGACTAGACTACCACTATGTTCTGCAGGACAAGCTGGATCGGCTTGCCAAGGGAATCGAAGAGCTGACCGCTGATTTTGAGTACAAGGGTATGGTGGACACGGGCGCCTTGGTCGATACCGCCGTAGCCCAAAGAGCAGGAATCGGATTTATCGGCAAGAACGGCTTGGTCATCTCTAAAGAATTTGGCTCTTATATGTTTTTGGGAGAGCTCATCACCAATCTGGACATCGAGCCTGATCAGCCTGTCGACTACGGCTGCGGAGACTGCAATCGCTGCGTGACAGCCTGTCCTACTTCCTGCCTGATTGGTGACGGCAGCATGAATGCCAAGCGCTGTCTGTCCTTTCAGACTCAGGACAAGGGCGTCATGGATCTGGAATTTCGCAAGAAGATTAAGACAGTCATCTATGGCTGCGATATCTGCCAAATCTGCTGTCCTTATAATAAAGGCTTAGACAATCCTCTGGCGACAGAGATTGACCCCGACCTTTCTCATCCAGAACTCCTGCCTTTCTTGGAGCTTTCCAACGGTCAGTTTAAGGAGAAATTTGGTCATGTGGCTGGCAGCTGGCGGGGGAAAAATATCCTGCAGCGCAATGCCATCATCGCTCTGGCCAATGCCAATGATCGCTCTGCCATTCCCAAAATGCTGGAAATTATAGACAAGGGGCAAAATCCGATTCATGTCGCTACAGCTATCTGGGCTCTGAGTCAGCTAGTGCGTGAAGTCCATCCCGAAATGATAGAACTAGTCATGAGCATCAAAAATCCAACTCCGCAAATTCAAGAAGAGCAAGGTCGTTTCCTAGAGAAATTTGGCCTAGAAGAAAAACTTGTGATAGAAAACTAAACCGCTGAGACCTAAATATCTCAGCGGTTTCTTTATTTTTCTTCTTGTTTGCGGATTTCTTTGATAATGGAGCCCATCTTGACTGACTCGTCGCTGAAATAGCGGTAAAGCCGGCCATCTCCGTCTCCCATGTAGCTGATAGGGGAAAAACGGTCACTGCGGAAAGCGTCATTCTCATCAATCAAATCCTCATCAACCACGCGCCGAGTGACACGGGCGATGACATTGGTCAAGGCACCGCATTCAACCATATCCAGCACCTGACATTCAATGGATACAGGGCATTGGTCTACCAGCGGCGCATCCACGGTCTCGCCGATTGTGTAGCTAAGATCGGTCAGGGCAAACTTGTCCTTGCGGCTGTTGAAGCCAGCAATTTCAGACTCTTTGGTCAAATCCTTCTCAGGGACATTGACAGTGAATTGCTGGTGCTTGGTAATCTCTGTAATAGCATTCCCCTTGGTACGCATGGCAATAACCATCATACTGCCCAAGGAATAAACCGAGCTTGAGGTTGAAATATTATAACCGTGGACATCATCCTTATAGCCTAAGAAGAAGACTGGAAAGCCGAAGTAAAGTTTTCTCGTTTCAAAAGTACGTTTCATATATGTTCCTTTATGTTTAATTTTAAAATAGATCAGCTAGTTAAAATATTCGTCAGCTGAAATGTCCTTTGTCGCCTATCAACTTTTTTGTTACAGGGTGATGAGCCTGGATAGGAAGCTCAAAGTCTTTTATCTCGTCGACGATTTCCCCATCTGCCATGACCAAAATCCGATGGCAGAGAGCATAGCTCAGCTTGAAGTCATGCGAGATGAAAAGATAGGTCAGCTGGTATTTCTCCCACAAATCATATAAGAGGCGTAATAGCCTTCCCTGAACAATGGGATCCAGCCCACTCAGAGCCTCATCAAAGATGAGAATATCTGGCTTTAAGAGCAGACCACGGGCGATGCAAATCCGTTGGAGCTGGCCACCACTGAGCTGGCGTGCCGGCTGACTCAGAAAGCTTTTGTCTAGACCGACGTCTTCTAGAATGGCTTCTATCTCTTCTCTAGCCACATCCTTTGGCAGGGCCTCTGTCAAGACCTGCTCGACTGTAAAGTTCGGATTGACCGAATGGAGCGAGTCCTGAAAGACCAGCAAGATTCTTACACCTGACTTTTTGACTGAGTAGGGCTGGCCATCCAGCAGGATCTCACCCTGGCTAGGTTTTTCTAGGCCAAGCAGCAATTTCGTCAGTGTGCTCTTACCGCTGCCGCTCTCGCCCATCAGGCCGATAATTTCACCTTTCTGGACGGTGAAATCGCAGTCTTTGACAACCATTTTGCCATCGAATTTTTTAAATACATGTCTACATTCCAGCATCGTCTCTCACCAACCGTTCGTATGGATTTCCTAAGATAAGGTCTTGGCTATAGGATTGCGAAGGACTTTCAAGGAGCTTGGCCACTGACCCTTCCTCCATGATAGCCCCCTGATACATGACAAGCATCTTGCCTCCCAGCTCCTGCGCCAAATGATAATCATGGGTCACTGTGATGAGGGTCTTTCCCTTAGCTAGCTGCTCTTTTAAGATAAGGATAATCTGCTCTCGGTTATGGATATCCAGCGCTGAAGTAGGCTCATCCAATATAATGGTCTCTGGCTCTAGGCAAAGCAAGATAGCCAGCATGACCCGCTGCAACATACCGCCACTGAGCTCAAAAGGATATTTCTTCAACAGTTCTTCCGGCTCTCCCAGTCTGACTTCTTTCATAGAGGCCACGGCCTTAGCCAGACAAGCGCTTTTTGAAATCTTACTATGGCTGCGCAGGGTCTCCCAAAAATGACTTTGAATGGTCTGAAAGGGATTGAACATAGCCATCGGATTTTGAGACATATAGGCCACTTGACTGCCTCGCAGCTGCTGCCAAGCTTTGAGAGAATTTCGCTCCAAAGCCATGGTGCCGTAGTGAACTTCTCCTTGCAGGCTTAAAGATGAAGGTAGCTGCCCAATCAATATCTTGGTTAAGAGGGTTTTACCAGAACCACTCTCCCCAATAATGACCAGAGACTGACCTGCCTCCACTTCAAAGCTGATGTCCTGCAGAATGGTCTTTCCCTCAATCTGGGCTGTCAGTTTCTTTACTGCTATTTTTTCCATATCTGTTTCCAGCCTTTCTCTTCAAAGCATTCGGCAAAAAGATTAAAGGTGACCACAGTCAGAAAGATAGCCAGTCCGGGCGCCAGCATCATCCAAGTTGCCGTTTGAAAATGGCTTCTAGCATCATGCAGCATCATGCCCCACTCGGTAATGTTGGGCTGGACACCGATTCCCAGAAAGGAAAAGCCAGAAATCATGAGAATGATATTCCCGATATTCATCAGCACAATAATCAATATGGGCTTGTAGATAAAGGGCAGGATATGAGTTTTGAGAATATGAATCTGGGAGAGTCCCATAGTCTGAGCAGAAAGGACATAGGCTTCCTCTTTGGCACTCTTGACCAGATTGGCCGTCACCCGAGCGTAATAAACCCACTCTATGATGACAATGGCCAGAATCATATTGGTCATTCCCTGCCCCAATATCCCAACTGTAGCTAGCGATAGCAGGAAGCTAGGAAAGGCAGAAATAACATTTGCAAACCATAAGAAAGTCGCTTCAGCCTTTCCTTGGTACCATCCAATCAGCAAACCGACTGTCACACCGATAAACACTTCCAACAGACTGATGGTCAAGGATAAAAAGAGGGAATAACGAGCCCCGTGCAGCAGACGAGACAAGACATCTCTGCCCAGCTGATCCGTTCCCAATAGATGAACAGCGTCAGGCGGCATTAATTTGTTTGAGATCTCCACATGCTGGGGATCAAAAGAGGATAGATAGGGAGCAAAGAGAGCACAGATGAGGAGGACCAGCAAAATGACACTTGAAAAAATAAATCGTTTAGACATTGCTCCTCCTTTTTCTGACTCTAGGGTCTATCCAGAGCGGCAGCTGCTGGGTTAGAATATTATTTCCCAAGAATAATAGGCCAAATAAAAGCATACAGCACTGAATAATCGGAAGATCCACAGCCTGCAGCGCATCTACAAAGAGGGAGCCGACACCATTCCAGGAGAAGACTTCTTCGACAATCAAGGAGCCTGTCAGGAGATAGACCAAGGTCAGGCTCAGGCCTGTCGCAATGGCTGGCAGGGAATTTCTCAAGAGATGATTTTTGACTAGGAAGAACTTGCTGACTCCGCGCAGGAGAGCATTTTCGACATGGACACTATTCATCTGCTCCAGCACAGCCTTGCGAATCAAAGCGGTATATTGGCCAATCAATGACATGCTTAGGGTCAGACTAGGAAGAATCAAGCTGCTAAGGTCCTGCTTGCCCGAAACTGGCAGCCATCTGAGCTGGACAGCAAAAATCACAATCAGCATGTAACCTAGCCAAAAGCTGGGCATGGAAACGCTGGAAAAGGATAGAAAGCGAGTAACCTTATCAAAGAGAGAACCCTTGTAGACTGCACTAAAAATCCCCAAAGGAATGGACGTAAGCAAAATGAGAGCAAAGGAAGTCAAACCTAGAGAAAGAGTCGACTGGAAACGCTCCAGCACCAGGGGCAGGACAGGAACCTTTAATAGATAAGATGTCCCAAAATCTCCTTGAAGAGCCTTAGTCAGCCAACCTAGATACTGCTGGGGCCAAGGTTGATTGAGTCCCAGGTATTCTCTGGCTTTTTCCAAGGATTGAGGAGTCACTTGAATCTTAGATACCCTTAAATAATTTTCTGCTTGATCCGCCGAGGATAGCTTGGCCAAAAGAAAGGTCAATACTGATATCATCAAGAGGGCAGCTAGGAAAGAAACTATTGTTTTAAATAAATCTTTTTTCATAGTCCTTAAAAGAAAAGGGGCGGCTGCTAAGTTTTTAACCTTGGCAGCACTACTCCCTTTATATGCAAATTTGTATGTATGAAGTTAGCTTTTATTTTTTCTCAATATAGCGCAGTGGGAAGGCATTTTCTTCTGGAGCAAAGCGCATGCCATCGAGTTCTCCCTTACGATAGACAGAGACAACGGATTGGTAAGTGATTGGGACATAGATAGCTTCATCATGGAGCATGGTGAGGACTTTCTTATAGCCTTCATCGACTTTTGCCTCGTCTGGTTCGACCAGAGTCGCCTTGATAATTTTATCAATTTCTGGCTTAGATGGCAGAGCTTCTAGGGAAACATTTTCTGGGTGACCATGGTCTGCTGGTGAAGTCAAGGCAGTCATCCAAGCATGCGGATCCCACGGTGCTCCCCAAGAATAAGTCAACATCAGGTCAAAGTTTCCTGTCTTGGCATTTTCCCAGTAGTCATCTTCTTCCATAGCTTTGAGCTGAACATCGATTCCGATTTTCTTCCATTCGCCTTGGAAGTACTCAACCAAGTCCTTGTCTGTCGCCTTAGAAGAAATATAAGGAACATTCAGACTCATTTTCTTGCCATCTTTTTCGCGGATACCGTCAGCTCCTTTCTTCCAGCCTGCTTGATCCAGCATCTTTTCAGCCAGCTCGATATCGTATTCATAGGGAGTCAGATTGGCATCAGAGTGAGGGGTAGACTTAGAGAAGATAGTATCAGCTGGTGTTTCTGTTCCGCGGAAAATGTTTTTCGCGATAGACTTCTTATCAACCGCATGGTTCATCGCCTGACGGACAGCCTTGTCTTTGAAGATTTCCTGCTTGGCATTCAAGAGCATGAGGCGGCTGGACATTGGCTGAGATACGTCTGTCGTGTACTTGTCATCCTTGGCATATTTGGCAAAGTTATCCAGACCGATAACGCCATTTCCATAGATCAAGTCAACATTGCCAGACTCAAACTCAAGAGCACGGGTTTGTGGATCTGGGATAATCTTGACCGTTACTTCTTTCAGTTTAGGCTTTTCACCCCAGTAATTTTCATTGCGGGCAAAGGTGATGTACTCATTTGCCTTCTTGTCTTTGACAACCCATTGACCGGTTCCGATTGGTTTTTTGAGGTTGTCCTTAGTCGTGTCGTCTCCGTCAGGGAAAGCAGCATCAGCTACGAAACGGATCGGACGAATCATGGAGAGATCATAGAGAGTCGCACTGTAAGCTTGTTTGAGCTTGATCTCAAAGGTATGCTCATCGACAACTCGGTAGCTTTCCAGCTGGTTGGTGAAGTCAAACCAAGTGTGGTTTTTCTTATTTTCCTCTGAAAAGACGGTATCGAAATTCCGTTTGACATTCTCCGCGTTAAAGTCAGAGTCGTCTGAGAATTTTGCCTTTCTCAGCTTGAAGGTATAGGTTTTACCATCTTCGCTGATATCCCAGCTTTCTGCCAAGGCTGGCTCGATTTTACCATTGTCACCGTAGCGGACTAGGCCTTCATAGACCATATCTTGAATGACAAATTGGTCTGGATTGTAACGGTGAGGATTGACATCCCCAAAGTCTTCGCCCCAGACCATAGTGAGTTTGTCTTTCTCATTGGCTTGTTTGGAAGAATTTGAGTTTTGCTGGCAGGCTACCAAGAATAAAGGCAGCAAGAGGACAACTAATAAAAATAATTTTTTTCTCATTTTTATTGAATCACTTTCTTGTATTCATATTTTTTTGTTTGCAGTCCCAAAAGATAGGAGCTGCAGTTTTGCTGGTGATTTTTGATGATTAACTCATGCGATTGTACTTGCTGTTCAGAGCATCCCCGAACTTGGTAAAGAGGAGAATGGTCAAAATCAGCAAGATACAAGGGAAGACCACAATCCAAGGAGCTTCCTGGATATAAATCCGGCCGTCATTAATCATGGCTCCCCACTCAGGCGACGGTGCCTGAGCTCCCAATCCGACAAAGCTGAGACCAGCGATTTCCATGATAATGGTGCTGATATCAAAGCTCATGGTCGTCAGAATCTGTGGAAATAGACTAGGGAAATAATAGTTTTTCAGGGTAGTCCAAAAACTATTGCCATACATTTTAGAGGACTGGATATAGGGTTCATTTTTGAGTTGTAGGGTCATGGAGCGCATCAGGTAGGCATACTTGGTCCAGGCCGTCAGGCAGATAGCAATTAAGGTTTGCTGGAGACCAATGCCCAAGATACTGACGATAGCAATGACCAAAATGATAGATGGGAAAGATTGAAAAGCCGTAATAACCAGCAAGATGAGCTGGTCGAATTTTCCGCCGATGAAGGCACTGATCACCCCGATAAAGGAGCCCACCGCCGCAATCAGCATCAGAATCATCAGGGCTGGCAGAACTGTTTCCGCACCCCCACTCACTGCACGCGCAAAGACAGATCGACCCAGAGCGTCTGTTCCGAACCACTCACTGCTGCTTGGTCCTTGCAGGGCTTGTCCCAAATTGACCTTGGTCAAACTATCACCCAAGAGACGAGGAGCCAAGGAGGAGAGGGCCAAGGCCAGGATGATAAGGCCGCCTAAAATCAGGAGTTTTCGATTGATTTTCTTATCCATACGAACCCTCCTTGCTTGCTTTTAGTTTCTTCATGCGCAGCAGCAGTTTGGGATTTTCCTGAGCCAGTCGGACGCGAGGATTGAGCCAAACCATGAGCAGCTGAAAGACTAGATTTACAGTCAAGACTCCCGCTGTGATAAAGAGGACCGCCCCCTGAACAAGGGGATAATCCCGCTTGGCGACGACTCCTATCAGCATCTTACCGATGCCTGGCCAGGAAAAGAGGTGCTCGATAATAGCCACCCCTCCTAGGAGCGAGCCCAAAGAAAGGCTGACTAAGGTGAGAAGAAAGGGCAGAACATTGTAAATCACGTCATGCAGCAGGATATGTCCCTCTCGAATCCCTCTACCTCGTGCACCTTCGACTTCTGGCGAATGCAGTACTTCTATCAGAGCAGTTCGCAGCTGCGGGATATAGCGAGTGGACATGATCATGGCCAGTGTCATGACTGGCAAGACTAGACCCAGCTCATTAGCCGTTGCCTGAATGGGAAACCAGTGAAGCTGAACAGAAAAAATCAGAATCAGGATAATCCCCATAACAAAGCTAGGAATGGCATTTAGGAAGGCCAGACCAGCCATCAAGAAACGATCAACTGGCTTTCCAGCATGGTAGGATGTGTAGAGAGCTGTCGGCAGGGAAATCCCCAGAGTCGCTAGCAGGGTATAAAAAGCTAGGTAGACTGTATTGGGAAAATAGAAAACCAGCTGCTCCCAGACCGAAGCTCCGGAATTATAGGTCACACCAAAGTCGCCATGGACAATCCTGCCCAGCCAGGCCAGATATTGCTCCATAAAGCTGCCATTCAGACCCATCTCTGCCCGCTTGATTTCCAGCAGTTCCTTGGTAAAAGGAATGCCCTGAGCGTTGAGGATGCTCTCAGCCGGATCTCCCGGTGCTAGATAAACCAGCAAAAAGGAGATAAAGCTGACGCAGAGCAGGATGAGGACGAATTGCAGAATTGTTTTGATAATAAATTTAATCATGCGCCTCCCTTTCAGATGTCTGGTAGCTTTCAGGCTTCTTGCTGGCAACGGCCAGCAGCACTTCGCCTTGGTGGACGACCAAGGTCGCTTTCTGATAGAGGACCAGACCGTCTTCCTTAGCAGTCACCTTTTCTAAAATATTGCCATAAATATCACAGATTTCGCCGATGACCTGACCAACCTGTACTGTTTGATTGGGCCGGACAAAGCACATCCAGCAGCCCGACCTCTGACAGGTCAGATAGTAACTGTCGTCAAAGATTAGCGGCGCCTGCTTATAATAGGGCATGCTCCCTTCAAAAAGATAGCGGGCGACTTGCTTGACTGACTCTTTCATGGCCAGCACATCCTCTGGCAGACAGGTACCATTTTCTCCCTGCTCCAGCAGGATGCTAGGCAGTCCATAGTCTACCGAAGCAGCGTGATAAAGATTGCCACAGTCCTGAGATTGATAGATTATCGGTGTACCAGAAGCCTGCAGCATCTGATAGGACTTCTCCATTACCTCTGGATTTGCCCGCAGAGAATAGTAACCATGAGGGGTCAGCAGTTCTTCCCGATTGCCGCTGTGCAGGTCAATGAGGAAGTCACTGACACTAAAGACCTGACTCTCAATCACAGACCGAATCTGATAGCTGAGGCTGGAAACTGGCTCTTGGTCCTGAAAGATCCTGTTTAGATTGAGGCCGTCCTCAGGTACAAGCGTCGTCTCCCGAGCCCAGAAGCCGCTGACATTGACTGCATGCAGGAGGAGGACAGAGCCCTGAAAACTAAAGTCCCACTCATGCGCCAAGTCCATCAGCGCCTTAACCCCAACATACTCACAGCCATGAACTGCAGCACTGATGGTCAGCAAGGGCTGGGTAGCCTGTCCTTTAAGCAGAGTGTACTGGATAGCCAGCTCATCCGTGATGGGCAGATAGCCTTGATAGCTGCTGCATGGAGCCATAGAGTCTAGTTCTTGCTTAATCCTCATCTTTATCCTCCCTGTACTGACTGAGCAAGAGCTTGGTATAGTCACTCTTGGGAGCAGAGACGACCTCTCGCATGCTGCCCTTCTCCTGCACGATTCCGTCCTTGAGGACAATCAAATCTTCCGCAAAATTGCTGACCAGAGCGATGTCATGTGAGATGAAGAGAAAGGAGGTCTGCGAGCGTTCCTTGATATTTGCCAGCAGCTGCATGACTTCATACTGAACGGTCACATCTAAAGCACTGGTGATTTCATCGCAGATGAGCACATCGGGATTAATCAGCAGGGCACGGGCAATAGCTGCCCGCTGACATTCTCCTCCGCTCAGCTGATGCGGCAGCCGCTGGGCAAGCTCAGTTGTCAGACCGACCGAGGTCAGCAAGTCATGGATGGCCTGCTTTCTATCTGACGGCTGCTGATAGAGAGAGAAGTTTCGACAGACCTCTTCTAGGCTCTGCTGAATGCTACGCTTGGGATGAAAGGTCGACTGGGGCTGCTGGGCGATATACTGGACCCGAGCATAGTAGTCCCTATCCTTGTAGGCAGAGACTGGCTGGCCCAGTAGAGTCAGCTCCCCTTGGTCCGGCTTTAAAAAGCGGCAGATGAGCTTGGCAATAGTACTTTTTCCAGAGCCTGATTCACCGACCAGACCCAAAGCCTGTCCCTTTCCCAAGCTAATGTCAATATCAAAGACACCGATTCTCCGCTCGCCTATCTGACTGTACTCGTAGGTCAACTGGCGACCAATCAATACTTGATTCATAGCTGCTCCCCTTCTCTAAACTCTGCCAGCTTAGGCACAGCCTTCAGCAATTTCTGGGTATAGGCCTGCTCAGGATGGCGGAGAACTTGATGGGCTGGACCACTTTCGACAATCTGCCCTTCTTTCATGACAACTACTTTTTGCGCTAGATGCTCAGCTACGCTGATATCATGTGTGACAAAGAGAATGGCCATGTTTTCCTCTTGATGAAGCTGGCTCAAGAGATCAAGCAGCTTCATTTTCGACAAGACATCCAGAGCGCTAGTCGGCTCATCAGCCAGCAGCAGTTTGGGCCTGCTGGCTAAAGCCAGCGCCACGCCGACTAGCTGCATCATACCACCGCTGAGCTCGAAAGGATACTTATCGATAACTTTTTCAGGCAGCAACCCCACCATCTCTAGGCATTCTTCCAAGGGGCGGAATTTTGCTGCTTGCTGGCCCTGATTTTTCACCAAGTCCTGATAATGCTTTTTGATCTTACGGCGGTTATTAAAGCTGAGACTGGCATGCTGGCTAATCCAGGCCACTTCTCGGCCAACAAAAGGCAGATAAATACGGTGGTCTTGGGGCCGGATCTCTTGCCCGTCAAAGACAATACTGCCCTCTGTCACTGTCAGCCCCCTGAGTGGGAGACCCAGCAGCATCTTGAGCAGGGTGGACTTGCCACTGCCACTCTCGCCCACAATCGAAAGGGACTCCCCCTCAGCAAGAGAGAGGGAGACCCGATCGAGAATGACTTTATCTGCTGACTGCACCAGCAGATCTTTCATTTCCAGCATGTTTTATTCCTTTGATAGTTTGTTGCTGACGTGATAGTAGTCTGTTGGATGGGATTCCAAACCAGAGACGGACTTGTCCATTACCAGAGCGACCTTGAAGAAGCCGATGATGGTAAAGCCGTAGTCCTTATCCATGATTTCTTGGATTTCCTTGCTGAGCTGATTGCGCTTAGCTGGATCAGTTTCAGTCGCTAACTCTTCGATTTTCTTGTCTGCTTCTGGGTTGCTGTAGTGACCGATATTGGCTGTACCATTGGTCTTAACGGCACTGTTGAAGAAGGCATATGGATCACCGATAGGAGCTGCTACCACCGCGTAAGGTGTGAAGGCATAGTCCTTTTCACTGGCAACGGCACTGACTTCAACTTTCTTAATAGTCGCTTCGATTCCGACTTCCTTGAGTTGTTGTTGGCTTGCTTCTACAGCCAGCGGCATTTCAGGCAGACGAGTAAAGGACAGCAGCTCAATGCTGACTTTTTGACCGTCTTTTTCACGGTAGCCATCGCCGTCAGTATCCTTGTAGCCAGCTTCATCCAAGAGTTTCTTAGCCTTGTCTACGTTAAATTCATGGACGCTCTTTTGCAGGGCAAAGGCAAAGCTAGTAGGGAATGGTCCAACAGCTGGCACAGCTGAGCCTTTAAAGAGAGATTCTGCATAGGTCTTCTTGTCAACCAAGGTATCTAAAGCCTGACGGAATTTGTCATCTGCTACGTAAGGATTTTCAAAGTTATAGTAGTAAGCTAGATAGCGGGAACCTTCTACTTCAGAAATTTTGTAGTTCTTATCGGAAGCATAAGTACTTAGATTTGCATAAGGCAGACCATAGACGGCATCGACTTCCTTAGACTTGAGGGCTGCAGAAATAGCTGTCGGATCAGAGAAGTATTTGATCTTCAGATTAGCAACTTTTGGCTTGCCATCCCAGTAGTCATCATAAGCCTTGAGCTCTGCTCCGCTCTCAGGAGTGTACTTGGTCACCATGTAAGGGCCAGTTCCGACAGGAGCCTTGTCAGATGCACTCTTGCCAGTCGTATCGACAATGGCGGAGTATGGCTCTGCCAAGAGATTCGCCATGATCGGTTGCACAGCCTTTGTCTTGATGGTCACGGTTTGACCCTCCGCAGAGATACTGTCAATGCCCATATCTGATGCTGCCCGTTCGCTTGTCTTAATCAAGCGTTCCAGAGAGGCTTTGACCTTTTCACCGGTCATTTTTTCACCATTTTGGAAGGTCACCTTATCCTTGAGGGTGATTTTCCACTCTAGGTCTGAGACTGCTTCGATTTTCTCAGCCAGCCAAGGTTTTACTTGGAGTTTGTCATCCATCTTGAAGAGGGTTTCTCCCACTCCGTAACGGACCGTGAACCAGCCATTGTATTCCGCTGCTGGATCTACATTTGCTGGAAATTGCGTATAACCAATGGTTACAGTCTTACTGCCACTATCGCCAGTAGGCTCACTGGTTTTGCTAGGGTTTACACAGGAGGCTAGGGCTAGGCCTGCCAAGGCTAGAGCCATAATTTTTTTAAAATGTTTCATAAAATATTCAAATTCCTTTTCTATTTTGTAAACTACTTTAAGACGGTCTGTCCTAGTCAAATCTAAATACGCTTCGCTCTCTGTCTAAGGTGGTTCTATGTCCTGAAGATGAGAGAGCAAACGAATGAAAAACAGATGCTTGCTCATTAATTTTCCTCCTTCTGCTTGGTCTGGCTTAATCTTTTCCTTCCAGATAGCTTCGGGCATCTTCGACAAAGGCAGTTGGCAGAGCCAAGTCAGCCTGCAGCTCATCGCGATAAGCTCGGATAACTTCTGCCTCTCGGCCAGAGACAACCTTTTCTGTCCAGTCTGGGTCTAGGAGCAGAGCCTTGCCGAGGGCAAAGAGCGGAATCCCCGCATCCAATACTCGCTGGGCATCCTGCTTGGTCTCTATCTGACCGACACCAATGAGAGGCACTCTATCATTAATTTTTCTGATAATTTTCTGAATCACTGGCTCCGAGTCCTGAGAATCTCTTATAGACGAGCGCCAGACATCTGAGGTCGAAATATGCAGATAGTCCACCTGATGATAGATAAGCTGCTCCAGTAACTGCAGGGTATCATAAAGCTGGATACCTGGCTCTTCAATCTCTTCCGGAGAAAAGCGGTAGCCAATCAGGAAGGGGCGGTCAGCCTCTTCTTTGACTAGTTGCTTGGCTCTTTTCAGCAAGGTCTTTGGAAAGCGCAGGCGGTTGTTAAGGCTGCCGCCCCACTTGTCCTGACGGACATTGGAATGGGGAGAGACAAACTGCTGGATCAGATAGGTATTGGCGCCATGAAGCTCGACTCCGTCAAAGCCAGCCTGAATTGCCCGTCTAATAGCTGACAGAAAGTCCTCTATCACCTGCTCCACTTCAGCGTTCTTGAGCGCCCTCGGCTCTGCCAAATAATCGCGCGGAGCCTTGACAGCGCTGGGTGCTACTGGCTGACCGTCAATCAAATCAGGCAGAACCATACGACCGCCATGATAGAGCTGGACAATAGCCAGAGCCCCTTGGTCCTTGATGGCCTTGGCCAGACGGCTAAGCCCCTCAATCTTATCGTCCTCGGCGCCGCTGAAGCTCTCCGCAAAGGACTTGCCCAGAGGATGGACATAGGTACTGCCAGTAATGACCATGCCAACCGACCTAGAGCGGCGGGCAAAAAAGTCGATATCTGCCTGAGATACATAGCCACCGGGCTCACTAGCACAGATGGTCATAGGAGCCAAGACAACGCGATTGCGCATGGTCTGACCATTTTTAAAATTAAATTTATCCTGAATCTGTGTATTCATCTGGTCACCTCTTTCCCAAGATAAATCATGTTGTTTGTTTTTAATTAATAAAGCCTTAGAGTAAGGTCGCCTGCCAATTCTGGTCGCGCTCTTCCAAGAGCAGCACTCGTCCTTGGGGGACATCAATGTTCCAAAAAACAGCCTCTCCATCAACCAAATGCTGGTAAATCAAGCGAAGGACTCCCAAATGAGCTACTAGAGCCACTGACTCCTCCCCACTCTCCAGCAAGCGGTCTGTTGCTGCCCAGACTCTGGTCTGAAAGTCAGCAAAAACTTCTGCCTCAGGAGGCGTGACCTCAAAAGGTTCCTCCAGCCAAGCTTGCCAGACTTCTGGAAAAGCCACTTCAATCTCATCAGCTGTCAAGCCTTCCCATTGTCCGAAGCCCCGCTCGTTAAAATCAGCTATGGGCTGGACTTGTCTGTCTGGAAAAGCTAGCTGGGCTGTTTCCTGTGTCCGTTTGAGACAACTGGTGTAAATCACATCAACTGGGTGCTCCTGCATCAGCAGCGCCAGCTGCTTGGCATCCGCTTGGCCTTGCTCGTTGATAGAGACATCATGGCTGCCGTAGAAACAGCGCCTGCGGTTGTAGTCTGTCTGACCATGCCGCATCAGATACCATCTTTTCATCCTAGCACCACCAATCCTAAGAGATAGAGGAGCTGGGCAATTTCTACATAGGCCCCTAGCGTATCGCCTGTGTGACCGTCAATTTTATTATAAACGAAACGACGATAGCCGATTGCTCCCAGAACTACCAAGCTGTAGGCCAAGAGTCCTTTCCAGCGGAAGACCAGAATAGATAGTAGCAAGGGAAGTAACTGGGCTAGTAAGATATGACTAGTCTTGCTGCCGCTGAAGAAATTCCCCGAGCCGCCGCCTTCTCTGGCGTAGGCCATCCGGTAGAGCTGTAGGCTCAGACCAGCCTTGCCAATCATGGTCAGACTAGCCACGATAAACCAGCGAGGCTCTGGCAGGTAAGAGTAGAGAACCAGCATCATAGCATAGTAGAGAATGAGTGCCAGAACGCCATTGCTGCCAATCCGGCTGTCCTTCATAATCTCCAACATCCGCTCCTTCTTACGAGAGGAGAAGAGACCATCCGCCGTATCCGCCAGGGCGTCTAAATGAAAACCACCTGTCAGCAGAACATCGAAAGCAAGGGTCAGAACCCAAGCGACCATCCCTGGCAGAACTAGGCTCGTCAGGAAATAAAATCCTCCTGAAATCAGCCCCAGCAAGAGGCCAAAGAGGGTCAGAAAAGGAAGCCCCCGTCGCAGATAGGAAATATCCACTGCCTTTGGAATCACAATCCGGCTAAAAAATTGGGTATAGATAATCAATGCCTTTATCATTTCAACTGCTGAGCGAGGCCGCAGATGACTAGATAAGCCTCACTCGCCTCCTTTGCAATCAGTTGGTTAATCTTGCCCTGCACATCACGGAAAAAGCGTCCTAGTCTGGTCTCTGGGACAATGCCCAGTCCAACTTCGTCCGTTACAATCCAGCACTCAGCATCAGTCTGATGGATTGCAGATAGGAGCTCTTTCCATTCTTCTTCCAAGAGCTGCAGCAGGAAAGACTGCTCCTGCCGACTGAGAAAATATTCCTCGGTCAGCTCCAGCTTGTCTGGATAATGCTGGGCAATTAAATCAAAGAGGCGATTGCTGGTCAGAAGGGTGGCACAATCCAGCAGGTAAACTGGATGCGACTGTTCTCGCAGCCAGTCCGCCAGCCCTGCATACTGTTCCTGAGTTGTCCAGGAAGCCGGCCGGCGTTCTTGGTGCAGCCGAATCCTCTCCTGCCATTCTGGATCCTCTCCTCGGGGCAGGCCGGTCGCAATGTAGCAGACTTCCTCTCGGTCAGCTAACTGATCCTCCGCAAATGCCGACTTGCCACTTCTGGCACCGCCTGTCACTAAAACAATCTTAGCCATTTGCTTCTTCTTTCATTTCTTGAAATGCCTGCTCAAAGGCAGCCAAGGTCTGGTCTAGATCCACTCTAGTATGAGCACTGGACATAAAATTGGTTTCATACTGAGATGGCGCCAGATAAATGCCTTGTTCCAGCAAGAGACCGTGCAATCGTGCAAACTGAGCATGGTCAGCCGCCTTAGAATCCTCAAAGTTACGGACTGGCTTCTGACTGAAGAAGAAGCCAAACATGGTCCCTTTTGATACGACTTGCAGATCAATGCTGTACTTGTCTGCAAGATTTCGCAGACCATCACAGAGGTAGCTTGTTTTCTCTTCAATCTCAGCAAAGAGCTCAGGTGTCAACTGTTTCAGAGTTTCATAACCGGCCGTCATAGCGACTGGATTGCCTGATAGGGTACCAGCCTGGTAGATGCTGCCTAGGGGCGCTACCTGATCCATATAAACGGCCTTGCCGCCAAAGGCTGCGACGGGGAAGCCACCACCGATAACCTTGCCCAAGCAGACCAGATCCGGCTCTGTCTGATAGAGGCCAACTGCCCCCTGATAATGAGCTCGGAAACCACTCATGACCTCGTCCACGATGAAGAGAGAGCCGTATTCCTGAGTGAGGGAGCGAATAGTACTGATAAAATCCGCATCCGCTGGAATCAAGCCCATATTACCCGCAACTGCTTCTAAAATGACACAGGCAATGTCGTCTCCGTGCTTTTCAAAGCAAGCCTTGAGAGCATCTGTGTCATTGTAAGGTAAAGCCAGAGTTTCCCCAGCTACCTGAGCAATGACTCCAGCAGAATCTGCAATCCCAAAGCTGGCCAAGCCTGAACCAGCCTGAACCAAAAAGGAATCGCTGTGGCCGTGATAGCAGCCGATAAATTTGACAATTTTAGAGCGCTTGGTCACTCCACGCGCTACCCGAATGGCGCTCATGGTCGCTTCCGTTCCCGAATTGACCATCCGCATTCTTTCCATGAAAGGCAGGCGCTCCTGCACCAGCTGGCCGAGGGCAATTTCTCTAGGACTAGGAGCACCAAAGCTGGTTCCCTCCCAAATAGCTTCCTCAACTGCTGGTAACACATCCTTAGGAGCATGTCCCAAAATCATAGGCCCCCAAGACAGGACGTAGTCAATATAGCGGTTGCCATCAACATCATGCAAATAGGCTCCGCTGGCTTTTTCGATAAAAAGCGGATGGCCGCCCACAGCCTTAAAAGCTCGGACAGGACTATTGACCCCACCTGGAAAAAGCTGTTGAGCCTCTGTGAAATATTGGTTGGAATGTTCTCTCTTCAAGTTGGTCCTCCTTATCTAGAAAACTGCTGAGTTTCCGCAGTCTCTATCCTTCTCTCAGATAGCCGGCCGCATCCTTGGCAAAATAAGTGATAATCAAGTCTGCACCAGCCCGCTTCATACTGGTCAAGGTTTCCATAACAATAGCTTTTTCATTGATCCAGCCCTGCTGAGCTGCTGCCTTGACCATGGCGTATTCTCCACTGACATTATAGGTCACCAAAGGCAGCCGGGTTTCCTGACGCAGCTCTCTGAGGATATCCAGAAAGGCCAGAGCCGGCTTAACCATGAGAAAGTCTGCTCCCTGCTCCTCATCACTCTTAGCTTCTCTTAGAGCCTCCAAGCGATTGGCCGGATCCATCTGATAGGTCTTGCGGTCGCCAAAGGCCGGAGCACTCTCACCTGCATCTCGGAAAGGTCCATAAAAGCTAGAGGCAAACTTAATGGCATAGGACATGATCGGAATATCTTCAAAGCCTGCCGAATCAAGCCCCTGACGAATAGCCACCACAAAACCGTCCATGGCATTAGAAGGCGCAATGACATCTGCTCCAGCCCTGGCTTGGCTGACAGCGACTTCTGTCAGTCTAGTCAGAGACAGATCATTGTCCACTTCTTCCCCTCGCAAAATACCGCAATGGCCGTGACTGGTAAACTCACAGAGACAGGTATCTGCAATGACGACTGTCTCAGGGAAATGCTTCTTGATCAGACGGATAGCTTCCTGGACAATGCCATTTTCAGCTGAAGCCTGACTGCCTATTTCGTCCTTTTCTGACGGAATGCCAAAGACGATAAAAGCCCGAATGCCCAAGTCCACACATTCCTGAACTTCTGGCAGCAAATCCTCGAGGGAGAACTGATAAACTCCCGGCATGGAGGCTACTTCTTGCTTTTCAGTCAAGCCTTCCTTGACAAACAAGGGTTGGATAAAGTCATCCACAGACAGCTTGGTTTCTCTAACCAGCTGCCGCAGACCGCTGCCTCTCCTCAGCCTGCGATGTCTATAAAATTCCATGCTTCTTCTCTTCTTTCTTGATTATTTCCTTGACCATTTCCTCAACAGAAGGACTCTGGGGCTGGTAATCTACCCTATAGCCGGACTCCTTAACCGCCTGAGCCGTTGTCTGGCCAATCACTGCAATCTGATGGCTGGACACTAGATGGGGCTTAATAGCACAAAAACTCTGCCAAGCCGATGGACTGGCAAAGGTCCAAATCACATCCTCTTGGGACAGATAGATCTCGAGCTGGTCTTGACCAGCAGGATTTGAGGTCGTTTCGTACATAGTCCAAGCCCAGACATCATGACCTGATTCTTTTAATTTCTCAGCCAAACTGGGATTGGACAAGCTGCTCTGAGGCAGTAAGATCTTCTGCGTCGGCAGAGCCAAATCCAGCCACTCCTGAATAAAGTCAATACCATAGTGGCTGCTGGCCTGAAAATCACAGGCTCGGCCTAGCTTGTCCAGCGCCTGACTGGTCTGCGGCCCAATGGTCGCAATCTGGCAGTCCTCTTTCAGATAGGGACTGAAAGCCTCTACTGCGACAGCACTGGTAAAAAAGACCCAGTCAGCTTCTGGCAGAACTGCTTGGACAGCTTCTGGCAAAGGCAAAGACTGACAGCGAATGAGAGGGACATGATGCGTCTCAAATCCAGCCCGTCTGATTTCTTCTAGCCAAGTAGAGTCTGGCGCCTGCTCTCTGGTAAAGATTATTTTTTTAACCATGGCATTCCTACTGCTCCCTTATCGGCTAACTGGCGCACAGCCTGCTCTGCCAATTCTTGACCATCCTGCCCTTGAAGGCTGACAAAGACACATTGGCCGTCCTCCTTGGCCAGCATGGCCTCTAGCTGATAGTCCTGACCGT
Source organism: uncultured Streptococcus sp. (assembly GCA_963536045.1). Lineage (GTDB taxonomy): Bacteria > Bacillota > Bacilli > Lactobacillales > Streptococcaceae > Streptococcus. The sequence continues at coordinate 47,448 of CAUSZI010000001.1, read as the reverse complement.
TTTTCTGGGCAAAAGCAGCGATAGGGAAGGTGCAGTCTGCATTCATCTGAGCCAAAACTGCCCGCTCAACTGCCACTTCAGCAGCTGTCTTCTCATCCTGAACAGTTGCCAACAATTGCCGCAGTTCCTCATCCTCTTCCCGGCATTCCACTGCCAAAGCGCCCTGAGAAATAGCTGGCAGACAAAGACTGGTTTCTAAAGGCTGAGTGTGAAGACGGCTTTGGTCCAGCCATCCCAAGCGTTTAAGTCCAGCCATAGCCAAGACAATCGCGTCGTATTCGCCCTCTTCCAGCTTCTTGATGCGTGTATCGATATTGCCCCGAAGTGGCTTAAAAGTCAAATCCGGTCTCTGAGCCTGCAGCTGAACCTGTCGGCGAATGCTACTGGTTCCTATAAGAGCGCCCTCAGGCAGATTAGCTAGCGTCTGGCCAGCTTGACGGAAAATCAAGCAATCCCGGACATCTTCTCGCTGACTAATCGCACCGAGCGCACAGCCCTCAGCTAGTTTAGCCGGCATGTCCTTGAGACTGTGAACCGCCATATCAATCTCACCAGCTAAGAGGGCTCGCTCGATTTCCTTGACAAAGACTCCCTTGCCGCCAATTTCCTGGAGGCTGACATGGGTCAAGCGATCTCCTTTTGTCGTATAGGGAACGAGGACAAAATCCCGCTCTGGATGGAGCGCCTTGAGCTGGTCCACTAACTGTTGAGTCTGGGTCATGGCCAGCTTACTCTTGCGGGTTCCTACCTTAATGACCTTCATCTTTTCCCCTTTCTCTGTGCAAGCCAAATATCTTGGCAATCAAAGCAATGTCATAGTCTGAATGCTCTCCGACTGACAGCTCTTTGAGCTGCAAGATTGGCTCCTTCAAGACTTGGTTGATAATACTCTTCATGTGCTTGGAAATCTGCTTCTGCTCCCGCTCAGTCAAATCCGGAATCTTGCGATTAAGGCTTTCCATGGCCGAAGCTTGAGCTTCCAAAGCCTTATCCCTGATTTCCTGAATCAGAGGAATAATACCCAGCTGCTGACGCCAATCAGCAAACTTGACCAGCTCCTCATCAATCTCCAAAGCAATCCGACCGGCAATCTCCTGCCGCTCTGCCTGATATTGCTCCAGTTGATTGGTTAGATTTTCGATATTATAGAGCTTCAGAGACGAGCTCGGATGGCAGGAACGAGGCAGACAGAGGTCAAACACGACCGCATCCGCCTTAAGCATGGAGGGAAAGATAATGTATTCTTCCGTTTTAACCGCTGAAAAGACCACATCCGCATCCGCCAGCACTGCCTCCAACTCATCCCAGCCATGGGCAGATACTCTGTCCTCTGTCAGAAAAGGCTGGGCCTTGCTGACCGTCCGATTGAGTAGCATGACTGATTCGAATGGCCGCTGCAGGGCATACTTGGTCACCAACTGACCAATCTCTCCCAGACCGATAACAGCTACCTTTTTAGTGCTGTAATCCAGCCCCAATCGGTCCAATTCTTGAATAGCCGTCAAGCCGATAGAAATGGGGCGGTCATTGATCCGATAAGAATCATGCATGCGCTTAGCAAAGGTCAGCGCCTGCTTGAAAGCCTGATTGAGGACAATTCCAGTCGTACCAGCATCTTGCGCCGTCAGGAAAGCCTGCTTGAGCTGACCCAAGACCTGACTTTCACCAATAATCTTTGACTCAAGTCCAATAGAGACCCGCAGCAGATGCCGCAGAGCCTCATCCCCCTCACGAAAGACTAAATACTCTTCCAGTTCCTTGACAGGAATTTGAAACCAGTCTGCCAAAAAATGCTTGGAATAGTAGCGGCCAGTGTGGAGCTGATCCACCACCAGATAGAGCTCGGTCCGATTGCAGGTGGACAGGATGATATTTTCCAAGATACTTTTTTCTCTTTTCAGGAGCTTTAGAGCTTTGAGCCCCTCCTGATCTGAAAAATGCGCTTTTTCCAAAATTGGCAGCGGCGTTTCCCGATGGGTCAAACCCACATATAATAGGTGCATGCTTCTTTCCTTCTTTTAAAGTTGGTCTAAAATTGCTTCTATCTTCTTGCGAATCTCCTTGGAACGGCTGGGTGAGAGGCCGTTGGTCGAGATCATGACAGACATGTCCTTCTTTCGCGCAATGGCCACATTGTAAAAGTCAGAGAAGGTCTTGTCGCCTGTATTATTTACTAGCTGGCTAGGTGCCGCCTCCTCCATAATCTGACGGTTGACTTCCTCCTGATCTGTACAGGCAAAGACCAGCTTCGCGCCTTCCAAATCACCTGTCTGGTAGGGTCTAGCTAGCCACTGGATCTCCGCCTGTGGAATATCATCATGCAGAGTCGGACTGACCACCGTCACAGCAGCCTGCTCAGCCAGCAGGGTCTTAATCTTCCGCGCTGCGACCTTGCCGCCTCCCACTACCACGACTTTCTTCTCTCTGATATTAATCATGACTGGATACATGCTAGCTTCTCCTATTTCTTTTCCCGAAAGATTTTCGCGCTGCGTTTGTAGATTGTATCTGGCTCCTCTAGACGGTCATTGACCAATCGAGCCAGCACAAAAAAGTAATCCGACAGGCGGTTGATATAGATTAATCCTACCTCATTGACCGCTTCTTCTGCTTCTATAACAGCTACCATACGGCGCTCCAGGCGTCTGGTCATGGTTCGGGCCACATGCAAGAGACTGGCAATCCGATGGCCGCCCGGAATGATAAAGCGGTCGATTTTCGGAGGAATGTGCATATACTCATCCATCCGCTCCTCCAGCCAGCTGACATTAGCTGGCTCTTGCTTGTAAGGGCGCAATTCCCTCGGTGTCGCCAAGTCGCTGCCACAGTCAAATAGATGCTGCTGGATTTCCTCGCATTCCAGACGCAGGTCATCCAAGATAGGATAGTCACGCATCTCAGATACGACATAGCCTAGATGCGAGCATAGCTCATCCATCGTTCCATAAGCTTCGACCCGAATATGGGTCTTGGATACTCGGTCCCCACCGTAGAGTCGTGTAAAGCCCTTATCACCGTATTTCGTATAAATTCTCATTTTTCTTCTCTGTTGATGATTTGATAGATCTGCTCCATATCCAAAGACTGGCGCAGGACGTCTGCCAACTTATCATACTCTCTATCTTTAAAGTCTTTGATACTGACAAGCTGGTCCTCTAGCGGCTCTAAGCCCTTAGCCAGCCGAAGTTCATTCAGGTACTGACGAGTCCATTCTAGATTGTCAAAGACCCCATGCAGGTAGGTTCCTTGCACCTGCCCGCCATAAGCCACTGCTCCATCCAGACGCTCGGTTGCTTCACCATTTTGCTCCTTGATGATGGAAAATGGCTCCAGACTATCCGCAAGCTGGGTTTCCCCCATGTGAATCTCGTAGCCCTCTAGCTCTTGCCCCTCATGCAGGGCTCTGACCTGAGTCGTCCGCTTGACCGGCTGAAGCACCGTCTCTGTCTCTAAAATCCCTAGACCGCTAATCTCTTCTAAGTCGGACTCTAGGTGCAGCGGGTCACTAATCTTCTGCCCCAGCAGCTGATAGCCGCCACAGATACCAAAGATTGACACACCCTGCTCCAGACACTCGAGAATCTCGGCTTCAAGACCAGACTCTCGCAGGTAGTTCATGTCTTCGATGGTGTTTTTACTGCCCGGCAAAATCAAGAGATCTGGCCGACCGATTGCATCACCAGGCTGGACATAGCGGACAGAAACATCTGGTTGGATTTCTAGACTGTGAAAATCCGTAAAGTTGGACAGGCGCTTGAGGCTGACAACTGCGATGTCCAGACTCTTTCTGCTATCAAAGCGCCGGCTTTTCTGTACCAATGCCACACTATCTTCACTGTCAATATCCAGCTGGGCATAAGGCACGACTCCGATGACCGGCACCTGGGTCAGCTCCTCAATCATGTCAATACCGGACTGCAGCAGGGCTACATCGCCGCGGAATTTATTGATAATAACACCCTTAATCCGCTTGCGATCCTCAGACGGCATGAGCTCAATCGTTCCGTAGATAGAGGCAAAGACGCCTCCCTTATCAATATCCGCCACTAAAATCACTGGCGCATCGACCAGCTTGGCCATGCCCATATTGACAATGTCTCGGTCATTGAGATTGATTTCAGCTGGACTGCCTGCGCCCTCGATGACGATGATATCATTCTCAGCACCCAGCTCCTCATAGACTTCCTTAATCTTAGGCAGGAGCTGCTGCTTGTATTCATGGTATTCGACAGCGTCCATATCCCGCAGCACCCGGCCTAAAAAGACGACCTGGGACTTGCGGTCTGAGGTGGGCTTGAGCAGGACTGGATTCATGCGGACATCCGGCTCTTTACCTGCTGCCTCAGCCTGAACGACCTGAGCCCGACCCATTTCATCTCCTTTTTTGGTAATAAAGGAATTAAGCGCCATATTCTGCGACTTAAAAGGCACCACTTCCAGGCCATCCTGCTTGAAAATCCGGCAGAGACCAGCCGCAATAATGCTCTTTCCAGCATCTGAGGCAGTCCCCTGTACCATCAATGATTTGACCATGTTGCTTTTCCTCCTAGCTGCTCAAAGAAAGCAGCTTCATTTTCTGCCAGTGGCGTCTGGATAGTCTGATGAAGCTTGACAATCCAAGGTACAGCCAAGCCTGCCTCTACTAGCAGATCTCCCTGCTGGAAGAAATCAAACTTGCTGCCCTGTGCGATCAAATGCCCCTTCTCCAGTAGGTAGGCATAGTCACAGCAGTCATACATCAGATCCATGTCATGGCTGGATACGATAATGTTGGTTCCAGCCTGGACCAGCTTTTTCATGGTCGCTGCCATCTGGTCCCGCCCTTTTGGATCCAGTCCTGCCGTAGGCTCATCCAGCAGCAGATACTTGGGCTGCAGGGCCAGCATGCCAGCAATAGCCACCCGCTTTTTCTGGCCGTAGCTCAAATACTGCAAGGGTCTGTCCTGCAGATGGGAAATGTCCATCATCTCTAAAGCCGTCGCGACTCTGCTTGCTATCTCGTCTTCTTCATAGCCTAAGTTTTCCAAGGCCATGCCAATATCGTCCTTCACAATGGTATAAAAGAGCTGCTGCTCTGGATTCTGAAAGACCATATTGACATACTGCCGATACTGAAACAAGGCCTTCTTAGAGTCGCCCACAGGCTGACCATCATATAAAATGCTGCCCTTCTGCGGTTTGAGCAGGCGGGTAATGATTTTCATGATGGTAGACTTACCTGAGCCGTTAACTCCTAGAATGCCGGTAATCCGGCCTTCTTCGAAGTCCATAGAAATATCGTGCAGCGTTGGATTTTCGTCATACGCAAAAGAAATATTCTTCACTTGTAACATCTGAGTTTCCTATCTACTTTCCATTATAGTATAAAAGCAGTCTTCTTGTAAATGCGCTTTCATTATTCACTGTGCTCTGCATCAAATCTTAGCGTCAGCACCTCATTTAAATGCTGATTATCATCCAGCAGTTTGACAAAGAGAGTATTGGCTAATCTACCCCAAGCCTGGTGTTGCTTCCTTTTATTGTAAAAGGAGAATTTCAAGTCCAAGGTATCCCGAATGGTCACAAACTCATAGAAGACCAGGAAAATGAAGCGATACATGAGGACAATCAAGTCTAGCAGTACCCGCGGGACGTGCATGGCTTTAAAAAGCCGCAGCATCTGCGCAAAAGGCACTGTCAGGACAAAGAAATAAGTCGAAACCAAGGATGAATAGATGCGCAAAAGGATAAAAATGGTCTGTTGAACAGAGGATTGGCTGATGCCCAGATAACCCTGACCTAAAGGCAAGGCCAGCAAGAGCTGTTCCTGATTATTCTGATAGGTCAAGACAAAGGTCAAGAGACTAATCAGAATAAAAATACTGGCGTGCAGATGCCACTTGAGATAGCGCAACCAAGGAAGTCGTGCCACATAACAGGTCAAAGGCGCCACCAAGACGATAAGCCCTAGCTGCAGACTCCTGACACCAGAAAAACTAACTGCTAACAACAGCACATAAGTGACAAATTTATAAGCAACCGGCAGATTTTTCAGCCGATTTTGATAGGCGTATTTATCAATCGCAAACATGAGGAGACCCTCCTTTCTAGCTATGTTTTACAAAGCTAACAGCATAGAGCAACTCCAGTTCCAGACAACTTAATCGCTATCAAGAACCAGAGCTCGCTCTTACTGTTGAAGACTTTTATTTATGTTCAGAGTTTTCCTTTTGTTGACCTTGTTTTTTTCCTTTGTGGTAGCCGATGACATAGAAGATGATACCCGCTCCGATACTGCCTTGCAGCGTGAAGAGCAGACTTTCTACTTCTGGACCAGCTGGCTCAAAAATCGGGGAAAACCAAGGCTCATAGTCCTTTTGGATAGAGCTAATGGTTTTTTCAGCAGCGTCATCTGTTCCACTGTATTCCACACCCTTAGGGGCAAAGACAAAGGCAGCTAGAGTGACCGCTACTGCAGCCAAAATTAAAATGATATTCTTGTATTTTTTCATTTGAATAGACCTGCTCTTTCTTTGACATTTTCTGAGATCAAGTTATAGAGGACAACTGTTAGCAATCCTTCTACGATAGCGATTGGGATTTGAGTAGTCAAGAAGACACCCATGAATTTCAGTGCAGAACCAACAAAGCCACTGTTAGCATCCGGGAAGACCAAACCGAGCTGGATAGAAGTTGTCGCATAAGTCGCCAAGTCCGCAATCACAGCACAGATAAAGATAGATACCGGTGTAGACAGCTTGATGGATTTAGCAAACTTATAGACAAAATAACCGACAAATGGACCAACCACTGCCATTGAGAATGCATTGGCACCCAGAGTAGTCAAGCCGCCGTGAGCCAAGAGGAGGGCTTGGAAGAGCAAACAGATGGTTCCCAAAACGCTGATAACGGACGGACCAAACATAGCTGTCCCCAGACCAACCCCAGTCGGATGCGAGCTAGATCCTGTAACAGACGGAATCTTCAAAGAAGACAGGATAAAGATAAAGGCACCAGACAAGGCCAGCATGGTCTTGGAATTTGGATCCTCTGCAACGATTTTCTTGATGCGCATCAAGCCAACCACAAAGAAAGGCAGGAATACGGCGAACCAGAAGATACACCAAAAGAGTGGAAGATAGCCTTCCATGATATGCATAGCTGACACAGACTGGGTACTCAGTACCGCCAAAATAGCCAACAAGGCAACAAAAGTTACTTTTTTATTTTTCAATAGTTTCATGTTTTTTTCCTTTACTAAGAACCAAGCTCAAAAGGATGAATGCCTATCCATGAACATGGGCTCTGATATTAAAAAATCTTCTTTTTCACGAGGAAGGTAGTAAAATAAGGCAGCTTGGTTTCTGGTGTGATTCCTTCGAGGCCCAGCAGAGTCTGCTGCTTATCCGTCGAAGAATTACTAACCATAAAAGTCTGCTGCAAGAGACCGAGCTTTTCGAGCAGGGGCAGGACAGTATCCAGATGATTGGCCACTTTCATCAGCACAATCGAGTCATGCAGCTCAAGCGCCGCCTCAATCTTCTCAGCAGAAGCCGTAGCCGGCATGACAGCCAGAGAATCCTCATCCATGGTCAGAGGCTGACCTAGCTCAGAAGCCATGCTGCAGAAAGAGGTGATACCAGGGATGGTCTGACAGTCGATTTCCTTTTCCAGCAGGGCCAGCAGATAACTGTAAGTGCTGTAGACCATGGGATCCCCCAGTGTGATAAAGCCGACATTCTTGCCAGACTTGACATCCTCTGCGATTTCAGCAGAGATGGCCTGCCACTGGACTTCTTTAGTCGAATTGGAACGAACCATAGGGAAATGCCGCTGCTTGATTTCCAGATTCTCTTTCAGGTAGGGCTCCGCAATACCTAATGCAAAGCTCTTGCTTCCCTTCTTAGCCTCTGGTGTATAGAGAATATCTAAGTCTTCCAAAAGCCGACTGGCCTTGATAGTCACTAGCTCGCTATCACCCGGTCCCACACCAATTCCGTAAAATTTTGCCATTCCTTCCTCCTATTCGATGATTTCTTCTAAATGCTGGATGTAGAGCTGCTGAACTTCAGGATATTCGCCCAGACCAACCAGATTGGCCTTGACCTCATATCCCTGCTCCTTGAAGAAGTGATACCAAGAACCTTCCTCGTCCGAGCTCATATCATTGGTTGCGTGGTCACCTGCTACCAGCATGAAAGGTGCCAGATGCACTTCTCGGACGCCCTCTTTCTTCAGCTCCTGCTCAATAAGCTCAACCGGAGGATAACTCTCTACACAGCCGATATAGACTGAGCTTCCCTTCATCATATGATCCAAGGCTGCATAAGCTGTAAAGGCATAATGCTGACTGCCGTGCCCCATCAGAACTGTTGCTGCATCATGACCTTCATGGCCATACCGTTCCAGCAAAATATCCTTGACAGCCTCATAGTCTTCCTGACTGTTGAGCAGAGGCTTGGCAACGACCAGCTTTTTAAAAGCCGATTCAAACTCTTTGGCTTGGGCGAGAATCTTCTCATACTCGCTGCCCAAAATGACATGGAGAGGCTGGATATAGACCTCTTCAGTGCCCGCTTCCAAGAGCTGCTCCAAAACCTCTTTGACCGTAGGAATATCTAGACCTTCCTGCTTCTTAATCCGCCGTCTAACGACATTGGATGTAAAAGCTCGGCAGACCGAATAGTCTGGGAAACGTGCCTGAATAGCCTGCTCACAAGCCTCAATTGTTTTGCGTCTGGTCTCGGGATAGGTTGTTCCGAAACTGACTACTACTATAGCTTTACTCATGACCTGTATCCTTTCAGAGAATTTCCCGACATTTATCGATGATGGAAGCAATAGTCGCTTCATCTGTCTCAACAATATTGCTAAAGCCTGCTTCCTCTAAAACAGCCCGCGTACTAGCACCCATGACAACTATAGGGACATCTGTCCAGTCAAATCCAGCTTCCTGATTAGCTGCTACAAAGTTCATGGCCGCAGCAGAGTTCGGAAGACAGACTACTTCAATCTCTGACCAATTGTCACTGCTAATCTGATTCCCAAAGGCCAACCTATGACTAGCAAGAATCGGCAGGGAATAGAGTTCTGACAGACTGGCTTTCTTATGCTCAGCTGTCAGAATATACCAGTTGCCGCCTTCTTTTTCCAGAGCAGCTGCAAAATCCGCATCCGACTGCTGAGGTGTCATCCGATCCAGCACAATACCGCTCGCTTCGATAGACTTAGCCGTATGATGACCAATAGCTGCAAAGCGGATGTGCGGCAGACTGCGCAAGTCTTTGCCTGCCTTGCGGAGAGCTTTCAAGAAGAGCGGCCAGCTCTGCATATCTGCAAAGAGGAGACCGTCTACCTGCTCCAAATCCGGCAGTTGCAATTCTAATTCTTCAACCAAATCTCGAGCTGGGAAAGTGGTCAGCGCAGCTCCAGCATCCTTGAGCAAGCGAGGAAGTCTGCCAGTCTCTGACTGCTGGATGAGGATTTTCCGGCCGAAAAGCGGCAGATTCTCATGGAAATTCAGCTGCTGTCTATAGGCTACGACATCACCTACCACGATGACACTCGGTGCCTTAAAGTCCGCAGCTTCTGCTAGTTCTACTATGTTGCCCAAGGTTCCGTCAACCGAACGCTGCTGAGGATGGGTTCCCCATTCAACGATGGCAGCTGGCTTGTCCTTGCCATAGCCTCTAGCCGTCAGCTCTTGGACGATGGAAGGCAGGTTTTTCATACCCATGAGGAAGACCAAAGTTCCTTTGAGCTCAGAAATTGCTTCCCAATTGAGCATTTCTGTCTCATCCTTGAGATGGGCTGTAAAGACGTGGAAACTCGTCGCTACATCTCGGTAGGTCATAGGAATCCCAGCATAGGTCAGACCAGCCACAGCAGAGGTGATGCCTGGCACCACTTCAAAGTCCACACCGGCTTCCACCAGCTTGACTCCTTCTTCTCCGCCCCGGCCAAAGATATAGGGATCACCGCTCTTAAGGCGGACTACCCGCTTACCCTGACGGGCTTTTTCGATGAGAATCTTTTCAATCTCTTCCTGTCGGATGCAGGGCTGACCTGGCTTTTTGCCGACATCTATCTTTTCGCAGTCAGACTTTAGATGCTGAAAGAGTTCCTGATTGACCAAGCGGTCAAAGACCAAGACATCTGCTTCTTGAAGCCGTCTTTTGCCTTTGAGGGTCAGCAACTCCGCATCGCCTGGACCTGCTCCCAGTAATGTTACTAAACCGGACATTTTTTCTCCTTTTATTAGCTATTTTGTCAGATAAGCTTCTAACTCTTCTAAGTTAGAAACCATCTGTGGATAGGCCACAATTGGCCGAGAGATGATAATGCAGTCCATCCCCAGCTCTTGACAGCCATCAATCTTTTCACGAATACCACCAACTGTACCACTCTCCTTGGAAACAAAGACATCTGCTCCGGAACGCAGCAAGAGTTCTTTATTACACTCTTTGGAAAATGGAGCCTTAATCGCATCAATCTGATCCGCTACCAGTCCCAGCTGCTCACAAGCCAGAAGCACCTCTGAAGTCGGCAGAACGCGAACGACAATCCGCTGCTCTGGCAGCCCCTTGACAAAGAGGGGCAAGGTCTTGCTGCCCGTACCCAGATAGACTGTCTTGTAGCCACGCTTGGCAATCTCATCAATGGCTTCTTGGGTCGAATGCACCACGATGGCCCCGCTCAAATCCAAGGTCGCCTGACGCTCAAAGCGCAGGTAAGATACACCAGCCATCTCTGCCGCCCGAATGGCTTCCTTAGATACGATGTCCGCAAAAGGATGGGTCGCATCAATGATTTCATCCACATCATTCTCTTTGATGAAGGCAACCATGTCCTCAGCTGTCAGCCGGCCTTGAATGACCGGCTGGCCGTATTTGGAAGCCAAGTGCCGACCGTAGTCTGTGACAACAGAGCTTGTTACATCAATCTTCATGCGGTCAAGCACTTCTAAAATAGCGGTGCTGTCGGATGTCCCTCCCAGCAATAATTTCATCATAAAGTATATCCTCGAGGTGTGATCATGCGTCCGTTTTTAACATAAGTTTCTTTGTTACCAACGATAACGATTGTCGTCATATCTACCAAAGTCTCATCCAAGTCTTTGATAGTCGTCAAGATGATTTCCTCATCCTTACGGCCAATGTCCTTACCGATACCGACAATAGTATCCTCTGATTTGTACTCAGACATGATAGAAAGTGCTTTTGCCAAATGGTCTGGACGTCCCTTACTCCGAGGGTTGTAGAGGCAGACAACAAAGTCACCTTGAGCTGCGGCATGCAGACGCTTCTCAATCATTTCCCAAGGGGTCATCAAGTCACTCAGACTAATGTGACAGAAGTCATTCATGAGGGGAGCTCCCATAGCTGCAGCAGCACCCAGACTAGCTGTGATACCTGGAACCACCTTAACTTCTACATCACTGGCATCTCCCAGCAATTCTAAAATCAAGCCAGCCATTCCATAGACTCCGGCATCTCCACTGGAAACAACTCCGACATTTTTGCCAGTCTCTCTAGCTAAATCAATGGCCTTTTGACAACGGTCGATTTCCTGGCGCATACCATTCGCTACGAGCTCCTTGTCCTTGACCAAATCAAGAATCAACCGCATATAAGTTGAGTATCCGACGATAATTTCACAATCGGCTATAGCAGCCAATGCTTCTTGTGACATCAATTCTTTTTTACCTGGGCCTAATCCGATAACGTATAACATATATTTTTTCTCCTTTATGTGTATGATAAAATTTTATAAGGGCAGTTGGTTCATAGGACCATCTGCTTTTTCCTTTTGATTTACTTTTTGGTTATTGCTTTTGCAAGCGCATAGGTACAGCCGTTCTTGGCAAAGCGCTCTGTCAGGACTTGACCCTGACTGGCCAAATCTGCGCTGGCCAAGGCGACACTGCCGACCCCGACTGTCTTTTTGACAAAATCTGACTGAGGATAGCGGTCTGCTACAACAGACAGCTCCTCCTTACTAAAGGTCTCAAAGGGACAGCCCAATTCCTCAGCCAAGGCCAGAATAGCTGCTTCATCCTTCTTGACATCAATGCTGACGATTTTAGAAATCTCACTGGCAGAAATCCCCTGCTGCTGACAAAATTCCTCAAAGCCTTCTCGGAAGACAGCAGGAGACACATCCTTTCTCGCTCCAACTCCTAAAATATAGGGTTGAGGATAGATAATAACTAGATTTTCTCTTTGAATGTCCTTTTTTTCTGTAGTCAGGAGAATCAGCGGTTCCGTTCCTTTGAGAACAGCCGCAAGTTCTTCCTCATCCACCAGAGTCAGACCGCGAAGGTCAGTGACCCAGTCCTTTTCCTGATAGAAATAGACGGTTCGGCCGCTGCCTAGATAGCTGTTGAAAGGTTTGATGAACTCCCTCAATTCCGGCCGCCAGCCATTGACTGATTGGGCCAGATTGTCCAGAGCTGTTACATTCTGCACATCCGTTGCTGTCGTGATAACAGGATTGGAACCGAGCAATTCTGCGATGTCTAGCGTCACTTGATTGGCTCCGCCTAGATGTCCGCTCAGCAGGCTGATGACATTGGTCGCTTTCTCATCCATGACTACCACTGCTGGGTCAGTCGCCTTGTCTTTCAAGACTGGTGCAATAGCTCGCACAACTGCACCGATAGCCATGATACAAATGAGAACATCCACTTCCTGAAAGAGCTGACCAAGTGCCTCAATCACTCGTCCTTCGATGGCAATGACCCTGTCATCTGCCAAGCGAGGGGTCGTATAGATAGGAATTTCCTTGCCTAGCTTTTCTCGCAGAGTCAGAGCCAAGTCCTTGCCGACTGCTGTCACTGTTGCGATTGCGTAGCGAGGTTGAGAATTACTTGGCATGGCTGCTCTTCCCCCGTCTGAACTCATGCTGAAAATCCGCATGGTAGAGCTTGGAATAGTAGAATTCCTGACCTAAAAAATCACCGACCAAAATCAAAGCTGTCTTTCTAATCTTAGCTTCCTTGACCTTCTCAGCAATGTTAGTCAAATCGCCAAAGACCTTCTTTTCATCCGGCCAAGTAGCCTTGTAAATAACAGCCACAGGCGTTTCTGGGGGATAGCCACCCTCGATCAGCTCACTGACGACCTTTTCAATACCTTGAACGGACAGGAAGATGGCCATAGAGGTCCGATGCTGAGCATAACTTTTCAGGGATTCCCGATCTGGCACAGGCGTCCGGCCAGCCATCCGAGTGATGATGAGACTCTGAGAAACCTCTGGTACGGTATACTCTGCCCCGATACTGGAAGCAGCTCCCAGAAAAGAGCTGACGCCCGGCGTACAGTCAAATTCAATGCCCCGCTTCTTCATCTCTTCGATTTGCTCTCGAATGGAGCCGTAGATGGAGAAATCTCCCGTCTGCAGGCGAACTACATCTTTACCAGCCTTGACTCCAGCCTCCATGACATCGATGATTTCCATCAAGTGCATGCTGGCGCTGTCGTGAATCTCAGCCCCTTCTTTACAGTAGTTCAGCAGGTCTGGATTGACCAAGGAGCCTGCGTAAATGACCACATCAGCCTCAGACAACTGCTTGTAACCTTTGAGTGTAATCAGCTCCACATCACCTGGGCCTGCTCCAACAAAATGTACTTTGGACATCAATTAGCCTCTCTTTCTTTTTTCTTACAGGAAACGATAATAGTCGGATTCTGAGGCTTGAAGTAGTGCCCCTTGCCTATGGCTGTCCAGCGGCTAGCCTGAACCGAGACAATCTCTAGATCCTCCCAGTCCATCTGCTCCGCTATTTGAGCCGCTTCTAGAGCATTCTCCAGCAGGATAAAGTTCAAGACCAGCCGACCGCCCGGCTCCATGAGCTGGGCACACCAGTCGAAAATCTCCTGCATATTGCCACCGGTTCCTCCGACAAAAATGGCATCGAAGCTGCCTTCCAGCTCAATCGGAGCCAGTCCTTGATGGAGACGGACATTGTGGCAGCCAAAGTGCTGGATATTCTCCTGCGTCAAGGCCACCGCATCTTCATTGCGCTCCACTGCCACTACTTCCAGTTCTGGATAGGTTCGGGCTGCCTGAATTGTGACACTGCCAGTGCCAGAGCCGACATCCAGCATGCGCTTAGCTCGATGCAGCTCCAACTTATCCAAACTGATGGCTCTGACTTCTTCCTTAGTCATAGGGACTTTAGCCCTGATAAATTCCGAATCCCTCATCTAACACCACCACCACATTCATTTCATATTCTCTATCTTCTACCTCATTCGCAGGCAGAATGGTAATACGCTCGTCTTCATAACTCAGCTGCTCACCGATGACTAGCACCTTATCTAAGCCTCTTTTAACAGCCTCTTGAGCAATCTCGTAGGGGCCAACTTTCTGATCGGTCACCATAAAGACTTTTGACAGATTCATAATCAAGTCAAAGTTAGGCACCTTAGCATGACTGCTGGTCAGATAAGCATCGTTCATAGGCAGAGCAATCCTACTGGCCAGATACTGCATGGCACTGATTCCCGGCGAGATGACCACGCGCCCCTTGAACTTCTCTGACAGCCACTTGCCCAAGCCGTAAATCAGCGGGTCGCCTGAGGCCAGATATAGAATTTCTTCATCCTCACCAAAGCTCCCCAGCAATTCTGCTAACGCAGCCAATTTTTTAGGAGGGACCAGGCCCTTGTCCCGATAAGCCGGCGGTAAAATTTCCAGATGGCGTTCACTGCCCAAAATGCGGTCAGCCTTCTCAAAATAGGCTTCCTGTCCCAGAAGACCATAGCTAGGATCTCCCGGACCAATTCCGATAACATAAATCATGTCCATTCCTCCTTTATCTGCTCCAAAGGCTGAGTTGATGCCAGATAGCCTTCCTCAGTCCCAAAGACGACCACTTCAATGCTGACTTCTGGCTTACGATAGCGGAGCAGACGCTCACTTCTAGTCTTGATCTTATTCGCCAAAACCTGATAGACCCCCTCATAAGAAAATTCTTTAATGGCTGTCCCAGCTGCCTCGGTCGTCAAGCACTTGTCAACTTTTTCCAGCAGCTCCATGGGCGCCCCCATCAGGGCTAGATTAGCCACCAGCGTTTCCATACGGGCATCCGAGTCCTTACTGTGGGTAGAGAAAATCCCAGCCGCCACTTTGACAAACTTGCCCATGTGACCGATCATCAAAACCTTGGTAAATCCGATGCGCTGGACTTCTTTGAGGACATGGCCGACAAAGTTACTCATATTGACAATGCGCCCAGCTGGAATCCCCACAGTATTAGTAGCAAAATCTTCACCGTAATTCCCTGGCACCAAGACGACTGAGCGATGTCCTTGATTATAGAGCATGGTTAACTCGATCGTTATGGACGCCTTCCAGCTATCCTCGGACATAGGATTGACAATCCCTGTCGTTCCCAAGATTGAAATGCCGCCGACAATGCCTAGTCTGGAGTTGTAGGTCAGTTTGGCCGTTTCTTCCCCACCAGGAACGGAAATGATAATCCGTGCTCCACAGTTGGGACCGATAATCTCACGGACATGCTGCTCAATCATCCGTCTAGGAGTCGGATTGATGGCTGCCATGCCAACATCACAGGCCAGCCCCTTTTCGGTCACGCGCCCGACGCCCTGACCACCGTCAATCTCGATTTCCGTCTGATCTGGCAGGAGGGTCACGGTCGAATAAATCAAGAGACCGTGTGTCGCATCCGCATCATCACCACCATCTTTTTCAATGGCCGCTGTCGCTTCTTCTGTTCCAAAGGAAGGATTGTGAACATCCATGGTCACTTCCACACCTGAAGCCGTATGAACAGTAACCTTTTCTTCTCTTTCCTGATTTAAAATCATGCTCAAGGCTGCAACAGTCGCTGCCGTCGCACAAGTACCAGTTGTAAAACCTTTTCTTAATTTCTTTCCATTGACATAAGCGTATTCATCCATCATTAGCCCTCTCCTTTCTCCGGAGCCTGCTTTTTATCTGAAACACTGTAACGCTCATAGTCTGTAGTGTCGAGCTTGAGCTGGTAGAGGATGGCATTGATGACCGCTGCTGCAATGGTACTGCCGCCTTTTTGGCCCAGTGCCGCAATAGAAGGCACAGAACTTTCATGCAGTTTGAGCTTGGATTCTGCCGCTCCGACAAAGCCGACCGGAACTCCGACAACCGCATCCGGCTGCAAGCTCCCCTCTTCAACCATATCCAAAACCTTAAAGATAGAAGTTGGAGCATTCCCAAAGACAAAGAGCTTTGGACCGTCCACTTTAGCTGAATATTCTACAGCGGCCATGGAGCGAGTGATTCCTTTCTCCTTAGCTTCCTTAAAGATTGCTGGCTCATTGACCAGACAGCGATAGGAAACACCTAGGTCATCCAGCAACTTCTTATTAAAACCGCCCAAGACCATGGTCGTATCGGTAAAAATCGTGCCCTTGTTTCGGAGGACGTAGAGAATTTTCTCAATCACCTGATTGGAAAACTTGATATTGTAGAGGTAGTCAAAGTCTGCACTGGTAAAGACAACCCGCTTGAGCACTGCTTCCTCGAAAGGATCCGAAAACTGAATATCTGGATGCTCTTGGTCAATAATTTCCTGAATCTTGCTGAAACTAGCTTCTTCAATCTTGTGTGCTGCTTTTAGATAGGACATCTAGTTCTTTCCTCCTTCTTTACTGGATGGTGTAGAGTAGCGGACATAGTCATCCGTCGCCACTTCTCTCAGCTGGTAGATAATGGCATTGATAATGGCTACTACAATCGTGCTGCCGCCTTTTCTACCGACATTTACCAGGGCAGGAAGACCTGACTGAAGCAGTTCTTCTTTTGACTCTTCGACATTGATAAAGCCAACTGGAACCCCAATCACTGCATCTGCTTCTACCAGTCCCTGCTCTGCTAGCTCAATCAGATAAGACAGAGCCGTAGGAGCACCACCGAAAGCAAATACCTTAGGCCCTTCAATCTTAGCCGCTATCTCAACAGCCGCCATAGCTCTGGTAATCTGCTTTTCCTTGGCCAACGCAACCACTTCTTCATCGCTGATTAAACATCGGTAGCTCACACCTAGCTGGTCAAGCACGCGCTTGTTAATCCCATTGAGAGAGATATTAGAGTCCAGGAGAATAGTCCCCTTAGCTCTGATTACTTCTTCTATTTTTTTAAGGACATTATGCTCAAAACGCATAGTATAGAGATAATCGAAATCTCCCGTCGTATGGATAGCCCTCTTGATAATGGATTCTTCCATTTCCGAATGGAAGACATAATCAGGATCTTTTTCAGTAATCATAGACTGAATAATTTGAAAGCTCTTTTCCTCAATAGAGGAAGGATTTTGGATATATGTCATAGTATACTCCTAGAAATATGCTTGCATTACTAAATAAAAAAGAGTGAACAAGATTAAACCTGTCATGGTGCTTGTATAAAGGAGAGAGATAGCCGTCTGAATATCATCCGCCGCAACCGGCCTGGAAGCCTCTCCAATGGTCGGCTTCTCGATTAGCTCTCCGTGATAGACGTGCGGTCCGCCCAGCTGAATGCTCAGAGCTCCAGCTACAACTGCCTCTGAAAAAGCACTGTTGGGACTGGCATGCTGGTAGCGATCCCGCCAGCCAATCCGCAGGGCTCCTTTGACATCCAGCAGTAAAATCTGACTGCTGAGAATCAAGAAAAGCCAAGTCAAACGCGCAGGAATCAGATTGGCCAGGTCATCCATCTTGGCAGATATCAAGCCGATTTTGCGGTATTTTGACGTCTTATAGCCTACCATAGAGTCCAAGGTATTGATGGCCTTATATGTCATAGCTAGAATGGGGCCGCCTAGAAAGAGGCAGAGCAGAGGACCGATAACCCCGTCACTGGTATTTTCAGCCACCGTCTCAATGGTCGCCTTACTGATTTCCTCTGGTGTCAGCTGGGAAGTTTCACGGCCGACAATCATGCCAACTTGCTTTCTAGCTTCTTCCAAACTACCAAACTTGAGCGTGCGGTAAACCTTCTGGGCCTCGAAAGCCAGACTTTTAGCTGCCAGACTAGCATAGGCCAAGTAGATCCAGACGATCCAGTAGAGGACGGGATGGACCAGACCAGCCAGCCAGAGTAAGCCGTAGGTCACTCCCAGAGCCAAACCAACCGTTGTCAGCCAGAGGAAAAAGCCAAATAGATAGGGCGAAAACTGCCTTTTCTCCTGCAAACGCATACATAAATAAATATAGGAACCCATCCACTTGACCGGATGAGGCCAGCTATAGGGGTCACCAATCAGCCAGTCCAGTAAGACGGCTAGAAAAATTGCAATGAGTGTCATATCAATTCGCCTCTTTGATATAGTTCAGCCAGTTGGCCAGCAGCTGCTCATCCTGATAAAAATGAACATGCAGGTAGCTGGCAAAGGTTCGGCCCTTTTGATAACCGCCTGTCCAGGCAGCTACGACCTGACCGTCTCTGACCTTCTCGAGCTTGAGGACCGTATCTTCCTCCGTCTCAAAGACCGAATGGTGAAACTCATGTCCCCTAACAGCTGTCCCCTCAGGACCAAAAAGACTGTCTACCTGCGTTTCTGCTTGGCAGTAGCCAAAGCTTTTCAGGCCGGGGGTCATCAGGCTCTTTCCCTTGAAAATGCCGACCATTTCATAGACCTGACCCTCTACTTCCAGCAACTCTCCCAGATACATGAGTCCGCCGCATTCTGCGTAGATTGGCCGACCCTGCTCGTGAGCTTTCTTAACCGAAGCCCGAAAGTCAGCATTTGCCATCAGCTCCTGAGCGTAGACTTCCGGAAAACCGCCGCCAAAATAATAAGCATCTGCAGCTGGCAGTTCCTTATCTTTCAGAGGGCTGAAAGGCACTAGCTGGACATTGAGCTCTCTTAAAAAGTCCAGATTATCTTCGTAGTAAAAGTGGAAAGCATCATCCAAAGCATAAGCCAAAGTCAAGGGCTGATCATTGTGGATATGAAAAGGATTTGTCATCTGCTTATCGGGCAGTTCTGCCTTTTCCAGCAGCCTGTCTAGATTTATATGCTTGGCTGCTGCCGCTCCCAACTCCTCAAATCGAAGATCCAAATCATCCATTTCTACGTCAGGGATGAGACCCAGATGACGCGATGGCAGCTCTGCTGTTGCATTCTTAGGCAGATAGCCCAGCACTTCCACATCCGTGTAACGCTCAATGGCTCCCTTGATGAGTTCATAGTGGTTCTGCGAAGCCACTCGATTGATAATGACTCCAGCAATATCCAAATCCGGATCAAAAGTCGCAAAGCCATGGACCATGGCTGCTGCCGAGGTAGATGTTGCCTTCCCATCGATAATCAAGACAACCGGAATGCCCAACTTCTTAGCAACAGAAGCAGAAGACGCACAGTCCTTGTCCGTTCCCAGACCATCAAAGAGCCCCATGACTCCTTCGACTACTGCCACATCTGCGTCTCCATGCCATTTATAGTAGGACCAAGCCAGACTCTGATCGTCCGGTATCATAAAGCTGTCCACATTCCGTGACGGCCGCTTGGTAATCCGACTATGGTAAGCCGTATCAATATAATCTGGTCCAACCTTATAAGGCTGGACCTGATAGTCTCTGTCTGCCAGAGCTTTCAAAATCCCTAGGGTAACTGTTGTCTTTCCGACACCGCTGGAAACACCAGCCAGCATAAATTGCTTCATTACTTTACTCCAGATTTGCTGATAAAAAAAGTACTACAAAAAATAAAGAAGTTTTATTTTTTGTAGCACCGTTGCTCACATATATGTCGTCCAAACACGCCGTTGTGTTCGTTTTCAGTTCGTATATTAAATTTATTTTAATATAAACAAGAAAAGCTGTCAAGTTTTTCCTAGAGCACCTCTGAAAAAAGTCAAGATTCTAGAGCGTCCTTACTGAAAACTGAGCATTTTTTAAAATTCTGTTAAATTTAAAAAAACATCAGGAAACGGAATATTCCTGATGTTTTATTTGAGCATCAACCTGCATCTTCCTCTACAAATTGACTATTATAGAGGTCCGCATAGAAGCCATTCTGATCCATGAGTTCATCGTGGTTACCCTGCTCGATGATATTTCCATCACGCATGACCAAGATAAGATCTGCATTTCGGATAGTGGACAGGCGGTGGGCAATGACAAAGGAAGTCCGGCCTTCCATGAGTTTGTCCATAGCCTTTTGAATCAACTCCTCCGTCCGCGTATCTACTGATGAAGTTGCCTCATCCAAGATCAAGAGCGGTGCATCTTTCAGTAGAGCACGAGCGATTGTCAATAGCTGCTTTTGACCGACCGACAAGTTGACCGTGTCATCCAGCACTGTATCATAGCCCAGCGGCAGAGTCATGATAAAGTGATGAACACCAACCGCCTTCGCTGCAGCGATAACTGCTTCATTTGTCACATGCTCCTGATTATAAATCAAGTTTTCTCGAATCGTCCCCTCAAAGAGCCAGGTATCCTGCAAGACCATTGAAAAGGCATCATGAACCTCGGAGCGTTTCATATCCTTAATATCTATACCATCAATGCTGATACGTCCCTTGTCAATTTCATAGAACTTCATAAGGAGATTAACGATAGTTGTCTTACCAGCACCCGTCGGACCGACAATGGCAATCTTCTGTCCGGCTTTGGCCTGGGCTGAAAAATCATGAATAATCGTCTGGTCCGGCATGTAGCCAAAGAAGACCTCTTCAAAGGCAACATCTCCCTTGACAGCAGTAAGCTGCTGCTCTTTATGCTGGTCGTCTTCCATATCAGGCTCAGCTAGAAATTCAAAGACACGAACCAGTGCTGCACCAGCCTGCTGCAAGACGGCGATACCTTGGGCAATCTGTGACAAAGGCTGAGAGAAGGTCCGCACATAAACCATAAAGGCGACGATAATTCCGATGCTAATAGAGCCATTAATGGCCAGAGCAGCACCGACCAAAATAACCATCACATAGGCAAAATTCCCCGTAAAGAACATGAGCGGCATCATCATACCAGAGATAAATTGTGATTTCCAAATACTGTTATAGAGATTATGATTGAGAACTGCAAAGCGCTCCTTTGACTGCTCAATGGCATTATAGCTGGTAACAACATTATGACCAGAGTACATCTCCTCCACATAACCGTTTACCGCAGCCAGATCGTTTTGCTGGGCGGTGAAATAGCCCTGAGATTTGCCCATGATGAGGCCGACAAAGACAAAGCCGACTACAGTAGCCAAGATAGTTACTAAAGCTAAAATCCAGTTCATGAAGAACATGGTCAACACCACAGCCACCAAGAGCAGGCTGGCAGAGATAACATTTCCCAGACTCTGGTTGAGGGATTGACCGACCGTATCTACGTCATTAGTCACGCGCGACAGAGTATCCCCCTGAGAATGACCATCGAAATAGCCCAACGGCAGCTTGTTTATCTTCTCTGCAATGGCCGTCCGCAGTCGCTTAGAGAAATACTGGATAACCGTACTAATGATAAAGGACTGGCCGTAGTTGAGCAAGGCTCCGACTGCATAGAGCACGGTCAGCAGAAGGGCAATCTGAGACACAGCTTTTAAATCAATACTGGTAGCCAAACCTTCAGAGATGAGGTTGGTAATTTCTTTTAATTTATTTGGCCCATAGACCGTGATAATGTTTGACAAGACAGCTCCCACAAATGCCAAAGCAAGAGGAAGCTGGAAGCCTTTGAGATAAGGCCTTATCTGGCTAAATAATGAAGGCTTCTTATTTTCCATTTTCTAATTCCTCCTTGGATAGTTGTGAGTAAGCAATTTCTTGATAGACTTCGTTGCTGGCCAAAAGTTCTCGGTGAGTACCTTGACCGACTACCTTACCAGCATCCAAGACCAAGATTTGATCCGCATCCATGATAGTAGAAATCCGCTGCGCCACGATTAGCTTGGTCATATCCTGCGTCCGCTCAGCCAGCTCCTTGCGCAAAATGCGGTCTGTCTTATAGTCCAGCGCTGAGAAAGAATCATCAAAGATGAGGATTTCTGGCTTACGAGCTAATGCTCTGGCAATAGCCAAACGCTGACGCTGACCACCAGAGAAGTTGGTCCCGCTTTGAGCCACTTCTGCTTTCAGCCCCTTTTCCTTCTCTTGGACAAAGGGTTTAGCCTGTGCTAGGTCAAGAGCCTCCCACATTTTCTGCTCATCCAGCGGGCTTTCTTTGCTTTGGCCGAAGTCCAGATTGCTCTCAACATCGCCAGAGAAAAGCACCGCCTTTTGCGGGATGTAGCCAACCTTATTATGTAAGTCTTCCAACTGGTAATCTTGAACATTGACACCATCTACCAGAATCTCTCCTTCAGTCACATCGTAGAAACGAGGGATGAGATTGACAAGCGTGGATTTCCCTGAACCGGTTGAACCGATAAAGGCCACGGTATCACCAGCCTGCGCTGTAAAGCTAACATGCTCAATGACTGCTTCTGAATTCTTGGAATAGCGGAAGGACACATCTCGAAAGACTACCTCTCCCTTGCTATCCGCTGCTGGCTTAGACTGTTCCGGACTGGTGATAGAAGAATGCAGGTCCAGTACTTCATTAATCCGGCCAGCCGATACAATGGTTCGAGGCAGGACGATGAAGAGAGCACCCATGAGCAAGAACCCAATCACAATCTGCATAGCATAGGACATAAAGACGACCATATCACTGAAGAGTGGGAGACGCTCCTGCAGTCCAGCTTCCTGAATCAAATAAGCACCAATCCAGTAAATAGCCAGTGTCAAACCGCTGGAAATCCCCATCATAACTGGATTTATCATAGCCATCAGACGACCGATAAAAAGATTGAGCCGGGTTACTTCATCATTGGCTGCCGCAAATTTCTCATCCTGATAATCCTCAGCATTGTAAGCTCGGACCACGCGAATCCCAGTCAGACTCTCTCTAGTGACGCTGTTTAGCTTATCGACCAAACGCTGCGCAACTGACTGTTTGGGAAAGGCCAAGGTCATCAAAACTGCTGTCATCAGGATATTGACTATAACAGCAATGAGAACCGCCATCAGCCAACTCTCTGACTTGCCGATAATCTTAGTCATAGCCCAAATCGCCATAATCGGTCCCCTGGTCACCACCTGCAGCCCCATAGTGATTAGAGTCTGTACCTGGGTAATGTCATTCGTCGTCCGAGTCAGCAGACTAGGGATTGAAAATTTCTTAATCTCCGTCTGTGAATAGTCTAGCACACGGTTGAAAATATCGCTCCGCAAACTCTGGGTAAAGCTGGCTGCTACACGAGCGGCAAAAAAGCCAACCACAACAGCTGACAGCAAGCTAGCAAAAGACAGGCCGATCATTTTCAGACCCGGCTCCCACAAATCCGCCAAACCAGTCCCCGGTGTTTGCAATAGCTCTGTAATTGTTGAAATATAAGTCGGAACTTCTAATTCCAGATATACCGTTAGGAAGGTGAAGAGCACACTGAGAACAATCATGCTCACTTCCCTTACCGTCAGCCGTTTAAATAACTTAAACATCTTTCCCTCCATTTTCTAAACTTTCGATATTCTGATAAAACTTGGCCATGACTTGTGAAAAAATCAGCAGTTCTTGCTCAGAAACACCATTCAAAATAGCACGGTCCATCTCATCAAAAAAGTCACGGATTTTCTTCATTCTTTCCTGCGACTGCGGAGTAAGACGGATATACTTGGCCCGCTTGTCCGTCTTGCTCGTTTCTAGCTGAATAAAGCCATTCTTCTCCATCCTTTTCATTAAGTTAGAGGCCACCGATTTGGAAATATCCAACTTCTGCTCAATATCCTTGATAAGAGTATCCTTCCCCTCTTCCGTACGACAAGCTACAATATGCAAGACCTGCCCCTGTGGCCCAGCCATGGACTCAATCCCGTGCTCCTTGGCAAGCTTTTCCACTATGAGGTGAATCTTTCGTCCAAAACGCTTCATTTCTAACAAAGGCTTTTCCATCAAAATTTCCTTCCTAGATTGGTTCTCGTGAGAACTAATTAGTTTCCATGAGAACTATTTTAACACAAGAAAAAAGAAAGTCAAGAAAAAAGTTTCCATGAGAACTATTTTTTCAACAAGAAAAAAAGCGAAGAAAATTTCTTCACCCTTCCTTTCAAACTGACAAACAGCCTAAAAATTGATTGGTCCCGCATTAAAATTTTGAAGAAGAAGCGAGGAATAGAGCCCCTCCAATGATAAGGAGAATGCCTGCAATCCAGCCTATAAATGGAATGGGCGCGATGTTGCTGCTTCCGACGATAAGGAGGACGCCCGCTGCGGCACTGAAACGCATTTGACCTTTGTAATAAGCCAAGGAAGTAATTCCCAAGCCCAGAGCTGCCAATTTAATCACCGCTCCCAGTAAATTCAGGCCAGAATCACCTAGTAGGGCTGAAAAAGGAACAAAAAAGATATTCGAGAGCAGCAAAATAGTCCCTCCAATCAAACCAACCAGACCGCTTATCAGTGCTAAAGTTTTTGTTTTCATTTACATCTTGCCTCCTTCAATATTATTCTGCTAATTATCTCTAATTTTAGACATTTTTTGCAATTTTGTCAAATTTTTCTAAATGATAATCCCTTCCAAATGATCCAATTCATGCTGGCAGATTTGGGCAGGCAGGCCTTTCAAGGTCATGGTCTGCTGCTGCCAATGTTTATCCAGATAATCGACTGTGATTTCCTGATAACGTTGAGTGGGACGGCTTCCAACCAAGGACAGGCAGCCCTCTTCTGTCTTATAAGGGCCTGACTTAGAGAGCAGCACCGGATTAAACATGACTACCGGCACCAAGCCATATAGAAAGATAATGACCCGCTTACGGACACCAATCATATTTGCTGCGAGCCCTATACAGTTTTCTCGATTGGCCTGCAGAGTATCCTGCAAGTCTTGAGCCAGATAAAGGTCTTCTCTGCTAGCCCGCTCAGACAGCTGCTGCAGAAAGAAAATATCTTTGACAATTGCTTTTTCCATTGCTTTCCCTCATAGAGAAGAGCCTGATAAATCAGACCCTATAAGCTTATTTTGCGTGGCGTTCACTAACTTCTTTAGCCAGTACAAAGTTGCCCAGCGTTGCGGAGCCATTTCCAGCCACAGCCGGTGTCACGATATAGTCACGAACATCAGGAACTGGCAAATAGCCATTCAGAAGAACTGTGAATTTCTCACGAACTCGATCCAGCATGTGCTGCTGAGCCATAACTCCGCCACCAAAGACGATGACATCTGGACGGAAAGTCACTGTCGCCTGAATAGCCGCCTGAGCGATATAGTAAGCTTGAATATCCCAGACAGAACTATTGAGTTTAATATTTTCCCCACGAACTCCGGTCCGCGCCTCTAAGCTTGGTCCAGCCGCCAATCCTTCCAAGCAGCCATTGTGGAAAGGACAAACGCCATTGAACTCTTTTTCCACATCCATAGGGTGCTTAGCTACATAATAATGCCCCATCTCTGGGTGTCCTGTCCCCCCTACAAATTCGCCTCGCTGGATAGCGCCAGCACCGATTCCTGTCCCAATCGTATAATAGACCAGATTTTCAATACGGCCGCCAGCATTGTTGCGGGCTACTACTTCACCGTATGCCGAGCTATTGACATCCGTTGTAAAGTAAATGGGCACATTGAGGGCTCGGCGCAGAGCGCCAACAATGTCCACATTAGCCCAGTGCGGCTTAGGAGTAGTCGTGATAAAGCCGTAAGTCTTTGAATTAGGGTCAATATCAATTGGCCCGAAAGATCCAACAGCTAGACCAGCTAGATTGTCGAAACGAGAAAAGAACTCAATCGTCTTGTCTAGCGTTTCAATAGGCGTGGTCGTTGGAAACTGTGTCTTTTCAACAACTTCAAACCGTTCATCGCCTACAGCACAGACAAACTTAGTGCCGCCCGCTTCCAAACTTCCATACAATTTTGTCATTATAAATCCTCTTTTAACATTTGATTTTTACTCTATTCATTATAGCATATCTCTTGCAGACTTCTTGTTAAAAATAGTCTTTTTAAAGCTTTTTCAACAAGACTGTACTTATGACATAAAAAACGAACAAAAGCTGATTTGTTCGTTTTCTAAATTCCATTAGGCTTTCACTTCAATAACTGCGTCGCCTTTAGCAAGAGCTCCTTCTGCTACTGGAGTCACAGAAGCGTAGTCAGCTGTGTTTGTAACGATGACCATAGTCGTATCATCCAGACCAGCGGCTGCAATTTTCTCAGCTTCAAATGTTCCCAGAACATCACCAGCTTTAACCTTATCGCCTTGAGCAACCTTTTGGTCAAAACCTTCGCCGCCCATAGATACTGTATCAATTCCGACGTGAATCAGAATTTCAGCACCATTAGAAGTTTTGAGTCCATATGCATGACCAGTCGCGAATGCAATCGTAACTTCTGCATCAGCCGGTGCATAAACCACACCCTCACTAGGCTTGATGGCAATTCCTTGCCCCATCGCTCCGCTAGAGAAAACAGGATCATTCACATCGCTTAAAGCCACTGCCTGACCAACGATAGGAGAAATAATCGTTTCGTCTTGGAGGGCAGCTGGCACATTACCAGTTGTTTCTTCTTCGACTAATTTTTCAGTTTCAGCTTTTTCTTCAACAGTGTCTTCATCTTTATAACCGAACATATAAGTCAGTACAAAACTCAAACCAGTTGTTAAAACAACCATAAAGATATATTGCAACAATTGACCATTCAGGTAAAGGAGTGTACCTGGAATAATTGTGATACCGAAACTTGTACCTGCAAGCCCCATAATAGAAGCTAACCAACCACCAACAGCACCAGCACCCAGTCCAATTACAAACGGTTTAACAAAACGCAAGTTAACCCCGAAGATAGCTGGTTCAGTAATTCCCAATCCCGCAGATAGTGCCGCAGGAAATGCAAGAGCCTTGAGTTTTTTAGATTTTGTCTTCACAGCTACAGCCAAAGTCGCACCAGCCTGAGCTGTCATAGCAGCAGTGATAATCGCATTAAATGGATCTTTCCCGGTTTGAGATACCAACTGAGATTCTAGTAAGTTGAAGATGTGATGAACACCAGTTACGACAATCAGTTGATGAACTGCACCGATAATCAAACCAGCAAGACCAAACGGAAGGCTAAGAAGGAACTCTGTACCATTCAAAACATATGTCTCAACAATGTGGAAGACAGGACCAATAACAAAAAGTCCTAAAATAGACATTACAAGGAATGTAAGGAATGGAACAAGAAGAAGATCCAAAACGTCTGGAATTTTCTTGTGCAACCATTTTTCAAATTTAGCACCAAACAAACCTACAAAGAAGGCTGGAAGCACAGAGTTTTGGTAGCCAACTACTGGAATAAAACCAAAGAAATAAATCGGATGGACTTTTGTTGCTGTAACTTCGCTAGTGAATTTCAAACTTCCAAGAACATCCATATTAGCAATTTTGTCTAAAATATCCTTAGAAGGATCAACAGCAAATTTAGTTGCCTGACCAGCTACATCCCAAGCATTTGGAAGTGCTGAGTTAACCATCATTAGACCAAGAACCAAACCAATGATTGGGTTCCCGCCAAAGACTCTAAAAGCTGACCAGCAAATCAAAGCTGGGAAGAAAGCGAATGCTGTATCAGTTAATACTACTGTATAGGTGTAGAAATCAGTTGCTTTAAATGCATCTGCTGTGGTACCAAATAAAGATAAAACTTGATCCTGAGCAATTGCTCCACGAACTCCCATGAAAAGTCCTGTCGCAACAATAGCCGGAAGAATTGGCACAAATACGTCACCAAACGTACGGATAGCACGTTGGAACCAATTTCCTTGCTTGGCAGCTTCTGCTTTCATGTCATCTTTTGATGAAGTTGGCAATCCTAAGGCTACAACTTCGTCATAGATTTTATTAACCGTACCAGTACCAAAGATAATCTGGTACTGGCCTGAGTTAAAGAAGGCACCCTGAACTTTTTCCAGATTTTCGACAGTATTTTTGTCGATTTTACCTTCATCTTTTACCATGACGCGCAAGCGAGTCGCACAGTGAGCCACACTGTTGACATTCTCACGTCCGCCAAGGGCATCGATGACTTTTTTTGCAATTTCAGTATTATTCATTTGCAAAAATCTCCTTATAAATATTTTTAACTTTTTGAAAGCGATTTTATCACCTTTACGAATATTATTTTACCATGATTCGAAAATATGTCAAGCGTTTTGCAGAAAAAATATTTTTTTACTGTTAAATGTTGATTTTTCGGCAGAAAACGTTTACTATAGTAATAAGAAATAATATGATTCGGAGGGCAAAAGATTGGCTTGGACGACTGAAAAACGCTACAAACGCTATGAAGACTGGACTCAGGAAGAGCTACAGCAGATCAAAGAGAACATCGCTAAATCTCCTTGGCGGGCTAACTACCATGTGGAGCCTCAGACAGGTCTGCTCAATGACCCCAATGGCTTTTCTTATTTTGACGGCAAGTGGGTGGTTTTCTACCAAAACTTTCCTTTCGGAGCAGCTCACGGCCTCAAGTGCTGGGTCCAGATGGAAAGCGATGACCTAGTTCACTTCACGGAAACTGGTCTTCGGGTGCTGCCAGATACTCCTCTGGACAGCCACGGTGCCTACTCGGGCTCTGCCATGCAGTTTGACAACAAGCTCTTTCTCTTCTACACTGGCAATGTTCGTGATGAGAACTGGGTGCGTCACCCCTATCAAATCGGTGCCTTGTTAGATAAGTCAGGCAAGCTGGAAAAAATTGACAAGGTCTTGATTGAGCAACCTGCTGAAGCGACCGACCACTTCCGTGATCCGCAGATTTTCAACTACAAAGAGCAGTTCTATGCCATTGTCGGTGGGCAAAACCTAGACAAGCAAGGCTATGTCAAGCTTTACAAGGCTCTTGATAACGACTATACCAACTGGGAAGTCGTCGACGATTTAGACTTTGGAAATGACAAGACAGCCTATATGATGGAGTGTCCAAACCTTGTCTTTATCAACGACCAACCAGTCCTGCTCTATTGCCCTCAAGGTTTGTCTAAGGACCTACTGGATTATGGCAACATTTATCCAAACATGTATAAAATAGGTCAATCGTTTGACACAAGCAAAGCTACTATGATTGATCCTAGCCCTATCCAAAATCTGGACTACGGCTTCGACTGCTACGCGACACAAGCCTTTAATGCACCTGACGGTCGTGCACTGGCTGTCAGCTGGCTAGGCTTGCCTGATGTGGAATACCCATCTGACCGCTTCGACTATCAAGGGGCCTTCTCCCTCGTCAAGGAATTAACCCTGAAAGACGGCAAACTCTACCAGTATCCAGTGCCTGCGATCAAGAATTTGCGAGCAGAAGAACAACCTTTCGCTAATTTGGCAGAAAGCAAGAACAGCTACGAACTAGAACTGAAGTTTGCTGCGGACACCGAACATGAAATCGTCCTCTTTGCAGACAAGGATGGCAAGGGGTTACGCATCAACTTCGACCTCAAGGCAGGTCAAGTGACCGTTGACCGCAGTCAAGCGGGTGAGCCATTTGCTCTAGACTTTGGAACCAGCCGAAGCTGTAATATTGACAAAGAAGCTACAAATGCTAGTATATTTATAGATAAATCAATTTTTGAAATTTTCATCAATAAAGGAGAGAAAGTATTTTCCGGCCGTGTCTTCCCGAGAGAAGACCAGACAGGTATTGCTATTACTAAGGGCAATCCAACCGGTACTTACTATGAATTAGAATATGGTCGCAAAGCTAACTGATGTAGCAAAACTAGCAGGAGTCAGCCCCACAACTGTTTCCCGCGTCATCAACAGAAAAGGCTACTTGTCTGACAAAACGATTTCGAAGGTTGAGGCAGCCATGCGAGAATTGGCCTACAAGCCTAACAATCTGGCGCGCAGTCTCCAAGGAAAATCAGCCAAGCTAATTGGACTCATTTTCCCTAATATCAGCAATGTCTTTTATGCAGAATTGATTGACAAGCTGGAGCATGAGCTCTTTAAACAAGGCTATAAAACCATTATCTGCAATAGTGAGCATGACTCTGACAAGGAGCGCGAATACCTTGAGATGTTGGAAGCCAATCAGGTGGACGGCATCATTTCTGGCAGCCACAATCTAGGCATCGAGGACTACAATCGTGTGACCGCACCAATCATTGCCTTTGACCGGAACCTATCACCTGAGATCCCCGTCGTCTCTTCAGACAACTATGGCGGTGGAGTGCTGGCAGCTCAGACCTTGGTCAAGGCTGGAGCGCAAAACATCATCATGATTACTGGCAATGACAATTCCAACTCACCGACCGGCCTGCGCCATGCTGGCTTTGCTTCCGTCCTGCCAGACGCACCGATTATCAATGTGTCCAGTGATTTTTCTCCTGTCCGAAAGGAAATGGAGATCAAGCAAATTCTGAGTCAAACTAAGCCTGATGCTATTTTTGCTTCAGATGATTTGACAGCCATCTTAATTATGAAAGTCGCTCAGGAGCTGGACATCAAGGTTCCCGAAGATTTAAAAATCATTGGCTACGATGGCACCTACTTTGTGGAGAACTACTACCCACAGCTGGCAACGATCAAGCAGCCGCTGAAAGATATTGCCTGCCTCTCTGTAGACCTGCTCCTCAAAAAGATTGCTGGCCAAGAAGTACAAACGACTGGCTATTTCCTGCCAGTCAGTCTCTTGCCTGGTAAGAGTGTTTAACGCAGATATAAAAAAAAGCCTGATCGGCTTTTTTATTATATCAAACATCTATCCTTGATTATCACAGCTAATACTTCAATCATCTTCGTGAGGCTAGGACTATTTAAAAGCTATGGAAGACCTTTTAGATCTGAGCCTAGAAACAAGGATTACGAAGCTACAAATATTCAATGTTTAGTTCTGTCCCACCGTCCTGACAAATTCGACAATATGGCCGCCACAATTATGAATCAGCTCATAGTCGTGTGTCACCAAAATGACTAGTTTGCCTGCTTGGCCCATCTGATGCAGGTCCTTGATCATCTGATCCATCTGAGGGCGACAGAGGCCACTGGTTGGCTCATCTAAGATGACAATAGGCTTATCTGAAACCTTGGCCATCGCTAAGAGAAGCCGTTGCTTTTCACCACCCGACAAACTCTGAGGATGGCGGTCTTTCTTATCTAATAACCCGACCTGAGCCAAGGCCGCTTGCTTAGCAGTAGCATCACCGCTGACTATAGAAATTTCCGACCAGACCGACTCAGTGAAGAGCTGGTAGTTGACATCTTGCATGACCATACCGATCCAATCATAGCTAGGCTTGACAACCAGCCCATGAAAGAAGGTCTGCCCCTTGAAAGACTTGATTAAACCACAAAGCGAGCGTAGAAAGGTGCTCTTACCCACCCCGTTTTGCCCGATGATAAAGTGAATCCCCTGATTTAGAGAAAGATTCATATCAAAAATCTGCTTTCGGCCATAACTGTAAAGATAGTCTTGAGCCACTAGTGCCTGATTCGAGTCAAAATTCTTATCTGTCATCTGTTTGACCTGATAGTCCAATGCTTGCAAGTCTGCTTTTTCAATCCTGCTCAGACTGCGCAGCCGATGCTGGCCAATAAAAGCAGCATCCAGCTCCTCTGGCAGGTAGCTTGTTGCCCGATTCCCCTCTAGCAAAACAAACTGATCCATTATCTCCCGCAGGTAATATAGCCGATGCTCAGCGATAATAATAGTCTTGCCCAGAGACTTAAGCTTAAGCAGGACTTCCTTCAGTCTCTCAATAGCATCGCGATCCAGAGAGGAGGACGGCTCATCAAACATATAGATAGCATTGTCCATACAGGCTACGCTGGTAATGGCTAAGAGCTGTTTCTCTCCGCCTGACAGCGTGAAAATATCTCGATCCAGTAACTGTTTCATCCCTAACAGTTCCGTATAATAATCAATCCGCTCCAAGATTTCCTCGCGCGGCAGATTACGATTTTCCAAGGCAAAGGCCATCTCATCGGTCGAGTTGGTCGCATAAAACTGGGTCTTGGGATTCTGAAAAACGGTCGAAACGAAACGGCTGCGCTGAGCCAAATCCAACTCCTGCAACTCCTGTCCCTTGTAAATCAGACTGCCCATTAGCTCTGCTGGCTGAAAATGCGGAATAATGCCATTGATTGCCTTGAGCAAGCTGCTCTTACCACTGCCAGAAGCTCCGCTGATTACCGTTATCTGCCCTGGCTCAAACCGCAGATTGACCTCCTCCAAAATTGGTCCGTCATAAGAAATAGTAAACTCTTTAAACTCAAGCATAGCGACTCCAAATATCTAAGGCTAAAACTGCCAACATCAGACTCAGACATAGATAATCCTGTATGTGCAGCTTAGTCTGGGACAGGCTAGAACGCTGACCGCCGACAATCAAACCTCGCGTCATGGCTGACACGGCCACATCATCTGCCGTCCGTGTCAGACACATAAGTAGGGGAACATAGCGGTATTCTATCATTCGGACTGGCTGGCCGAAAAAGGTTTTGCCGGTCAATCCATGTAGATACATGGCATCCTTGACCTGATGATAGTCTTCCTTGACAGTGTAGAAGAAACGAAACATGACCGAAATCGGAATAATCAGACTATCAGACAGCTTCATCCTTTGCAAGGACGCCACCAAATCACTCATAGAGGTAGTCAAAAGACTATAGCGCCCCATCATCACTCCCGGCGCCATCCGCAAGACCACCATGCTCATAAAGAGAAAAATAGCTTCTAAAACTGAAGAAGACAGCCGGTGCAACAGAAAAAGCTGCATCAGGATAGCAATCCCTAGCAAGACCAAACCTTTGAGAGCTTCCACATACTTTCTCTCCAGCAAGAGCAAGAGATAAGGCAAAGCAGATAGAAAGACAACTACTGGAAAGTAATGATGATGCAGATTTCCCAGCAACAAGATATAGGAAATAACCACTGTCATAGCTATTTTACTTCTAAAATCCAGATTCATCGGCACCCCCTATGCCATCCCAGATTGACTAAAATGCTTTTTCAGCATCTTGATGCCAATCGTGCAGCCCAGATAAGCACCCAAGGCACCTAAGAGCAAAACCGGAAAGAATGACCAATCTGGCAAGACACTAAACATCTGCTCTGCAAATTCCTTGCCATAGCCTTGATCGATAACCTTTTGCATGTAGGCATCACGTGTCAAATAGATGGGTAGGAGATTAGCACAGGAAGAAAGACTATAGGCAACATAGGCCCAACGGGCATGCTTGATACTGCGATAGTTACCGCGCTTCAGGATGTACTCACCTAAGAGAGCAGCTAGGACCGTTCCCAGCACAATCAAAATCGTGTGCCCCGTTGCTACAAATACTAGAGCCGACACCAACCCCATGACCAGTAGCATGCCAAAACGACGAATCTTGGTACTGTAAAGCATGAAAAGCGGACCGGACATCAGGGCACCGAAAAAGGGAACAATCGGCATAGTTATGGGTAAAAAACCAATCATACCAGATACAAAGCTCACGATAACAATGAGCAAGGAAAAGAGACCAGCATTGACCAGATCCTTTACAGAAAAAGATGCTTGTTTCATTAGGAAAACCTCCGTGTTTCATTAAAAAGCGTGCTTGTACTTAAAGTTCTCAATCAACTGCGCCGTTTCTACCAGCTCTTGATATACACTGGAGACCTGCAGCAGTTCATCATGACGGCCAATGCCATCCACCTGACCGTCTTTTAAAACGACAATCTTATCCGCATTCTCGACAGACTTGAGACGATGGGAGATGATGATGACCGTCTTGTCTTTCAACAGAAGACTGAGACTTTCTTGAATTAATTTTTCGTTTTCAATATCGAGTGATGAGGTGATTTCATCCAAAATCACAATAGGCGCTTGCTTGAGCAAAGCACGCGCAATCGAAATCCGCTGGCGCTCGCCGCCTGATAGCTTGGCTCCATTTTCGCCAATCAGACTATCATAACCTTGCGGCAGCTGCTCGATAAAGCCCTGACAGTTGGCCATGCAAGCGACTTCTTTGACCTCCTCATCCGTAGCCGTTGGCCGACCAAGGCGGATATTCTCCAAGACAGAAGCATCGAAAAGAATAACATCCTGAAAGACAATTGAGATCGAATCAAAGAGCGATTGGGTGCTGATATCCTGCAGCTCCTGACCATCGATATAAATATGCCCTTCTTGGTAATCATAGAGTCGGGAGATGAGCCGTAGCAAACTGGTTTTTCCGCAGCCAGACGGCCCAACCAAGGCCGTGATTTCATTTTGCTTGGCAGTGAAGCTGACCTTTTGTAGAACAGGCTGATCCGGCTTGTAGGCAAAGCCAACATCTACTAGCTCGATATCAAAGTTCTTAAGTTCCTGCTCTCTTCCTGCCTGCTTGGATGCTGTATGCAGCTCCTTGATCCGCTTAACAGCGGAGTCAATATAGAGAATCTCTGCCACATTCATATAGAGGCCTTCCATACCATCAATAATCTTAATAGTAGCCAGAAGGTAGCCCAGAAAATAAAGTAATGGAATCCAGCCTTGCGCTAAAAGATAAGAACCAACCAAGACGACCAACCCCAAGGTCAGGCGCAACCCTACTCCAGCTGCTAAGATTGGCAGGCCTTGCAGAATCTCTGTCTTTAGGTGGATACGCTCACTCTCTTCCATCTGCCTGTAAAGTTTTTGGCTCAGTGATGGACCAAGATTGTAAGCCTTAATCTCCTCCTGTAGCTCAATCGCCTCCTGAAAACTCTCTGAATTGTCCCGCAGCTGCTGCCAGTAACGGCCCGAAGCCCGCTTGGGCAGCTCCTTAGATAACCAAATCATAGTCGCAATCAAGAGCAGTGGAAGAATGATGCAAAGTCCCATTATCGGATTGCCTAGAAGCATCATCAAGCTAGCTAGGACAAAGAAGAAGACAAAACCAATTGTTTTGGAAATCGCATGACTCAGGGCGTGTTCCAGTCGCTCTACATCACTCATGATAGTCTGAGACAGATCGGACAGGTCATGACTGGAAAAGTAGGATAAGGGCAGACTTTGCAGACTTTCTGCAATATCTGTCCGAATATTGGCGCTTTCCTTGTAGGTCGTGGTATAGGTGGCATTGTAGTCCAGATAGATAATACTATAAAGGACCAAGACAATCACTAAACCTCCTTGCAAGAAGATCCATGGCGAGGCCAGCCGCCCAGTCAAAACTCCCTGCAAGTAAAACATAAAGAAGAACATTGGCAGCATTTGAGCACAAAAGCCAAAAAAGGAAACCAGACAAGCCCTGAAAAGGTGCTTGGCACCGGTCGGTGTTAGGGAAAATAAATTTTGCAATTTTTCCATCAAGAGACCCTCCATTCGTCAGCGCTGGCGTAGAGTTCTTTCAGATGCTGATAGAGACTGCCCTTGACAGAGAGTTCCTCATCCTTACCCCGCTCGATAATCTTGCCCTTCTCAATGACTAAAATTTCGTCCACTCCCTTGATAGAGCTCAGACGATGAGCAATGATGATGACTGTCTTATGCTCTATTAGATGCGCAAAGGCCTGCTGAATCTGGTATTCATTATTGACATCTGTAGAGGCCGATGCCTCATCCAAAATAATCAGCTGAGCATCCTTGAGAATGGCTCGAGCAATAGCCAGCCGCTGCATTTCACCACCCGATAAATGGACGCCTTTGGAGCCGATAACGGTCTGCTCCCGCTCAGAAAATTTATCCAGAATATCTTGGCAGCAGGCCAATTCCAGAGCCCGCATGACTTCCTGATCGCTGGCTGCAGGATTGCCTAGCTTGACATTATCAAAAATAGACTTCTTAAAAAGCTTAGACTGCTGAAATACAAAGGCAATCTGCTGCATAGCCGCTTCCTGACTGTAGGACTCTAGAGGCTTGTGCCCCAGCAGAATCTGGCCGTTAGAAGGCTTATAAAAACCGGCAATGAGCTTAGCAATCGTTGACTTACCGCTACCGCTGGCTCCCACCAAAGCATAGACCTTATTTGACTCCAAATGAAAAGATAGTTTCTCCAAAATTAACTGGTCTTCCTCATAGCCAAAGGATACCTCTTTGAACTCCACACTGGAATCTAGCAATTGGCTCTCCTGTCCCTGATAAACCTTGCTATCGGTCATCTCAGTATAAAGATGCTCGATCTTATCAATCACCTGGATGGCCTTGTACTGGTACATGCCCAGATACATGACCCGCATAAAGCAAGTAAACAGCAGACCAATGACTGAAAAGAGAAATAGAAAAGCAGGTAGCAGACTGAGATGCTGACTAGCAGGCAGAAAAAAGACAAAACCCGTAATCAGAAATAAAATATAAGAAGCAAAGAGCACCTGAAAGCTGACGTATGCCTGACGGCAGGTAAAAGAATAATCTAACGCCGTTTCTGAATACTCTCGGATAGCTTGGGACAAAGCTTTAAAAGAGTCAACTGAAGTCTTGAAAATCTTAATCACCTGCAT
The DNA here is from genome assembly GCA_963536045.1 of uncultured Streptococcus sp. Classification (GTDB taxonomy): domain Bacteria; phylum Bacillota; class Bacilli; order Lactobacillales; family Streptococcaceae; genus Streptococcus. The sequence goes on along the minus strand of CAUSZI010000001.1, from coordinate 11,087 downwards.
ACCACGAACGTATTCGACAGTGGCGCTGTTCAGATTTTCCAGCTTCTCCGAATAAAGCTGCATGAGCTCCTCCTCCCCAATCATGCCCTTGACCAGCCAAGCTCCAATAGCAATCAAAACAAGTAGCAGCAAACCCAGCAGCGGATGTACCGCAAAGCTCAGACCGATAATCATCAAAGGCGTCACCACCACTCCGACATTATCAGGTATGAGATGAGCAACAATCGTATGCGTCTCCGCTGCATTATCATCAATAATCTTACGAGTTTTTCCCGAGCTGGATTGGTCAAAAAAGGAAAAGTTAGAATCCACGAGGCCATCAATACCCCGCTTGCGCAGATTGGTCTCTAAACGAAAAGCCACCACGTGAGCAAGAAGGCCTGATCCTGTATATAGGAACGAAGCGACCAACATCATAGACACTACCGTAACGGCTGTCGGAAGGCTAACTTCGGTCTCTTGAAAACGAATAACCTTCTCCAAAAACTGATAAAGCACATAAAGCGAGCCCACCATCAGCACAGAAGACAAGGTCGAACAAATGATAGCAAGATAAGCCAGACCTTTCCGCTCTGGAATGTAAAAAAATAGTTTCTTATACACTGAAAACATCGAAATCACCTTCTCCTACTTGTCAAAACAAAGTCAATTATATATACTGAAATTACTACTAATATTTTACCATTCTTAAAAATGAACAACAATCAATATTAAATTTTATGACGAATTGTAGTATTTGGCTAATCGTGGTAAGGAAGGACATTTGATGAGCAAAGATTTTGAGAGCATTTTATCGTATAGCAACTACACTCTACTAGAAAACTGCCAGCGTTTCTCCTCCCACGGCAAGACCTACTTTGTTGATAAGGAAGAGATAGAAGGATTTTACTGGAATTACGAAACAGACTATTTCCGCATCAACATTCATGATTCCTTTATCAAAAGAGACACTTTTTTCACCATGAATTTGAAGGAATTCCCAGATTTCTTAGCCTTTTCCTCCTATATGAAAGCTGCCCATGGAGAGTGCTTGTCTCCCTACAAAGCTCTGCGCAGCAAATCTAGCTTTATCATTCTCAATCAAAAGCAGTCTGTCCGCTTCTTGCTAAATGGCCAAACTCCTTTTCAAACGGTGGAAATTGACTTTAAACGTCAGATGATTGAAGACTACCTGATGACCCAGTACCAGCTAGACCTAAGGGAAATCAGTGATATTTTCACAGAATCTCACAAGTTCAATGCTGGAAAGCTGGAAAAAATCGCAGACGAGCTCTTGCATTACCATGTCAACTCTATCGGAAGTGAACTTTTCTATGAGATTAAGGCCAAGGAATGGCTCAGTGTCATTATCAATGAGTACTACAACCATCAGACAGCAAGCCCTCTGAATGCTGAAGACGATCTGGCTCTCGGCAATGTCAGCAGCTATATTGATGACCATTATGCATCCAATATCCCGCAAGACCTGTTGGCCAAAATTGCCATGATGAGCAAGACAAAGCTGAAAAATGCTTTTAAGCTAAAATACAATATGACCATCACTGAGTACACGCAGCGCCGGCGTATAAGTATGGCCGAGCAGCTTTTGAAAACGCCCCATCTCAGTATCAAGGATGTCGCTCTCACCGTTGGCTACCAGTCACACAGCCGCTTTTCCTCCCTCTTCAAAAAATATATGGGCATCTACCCATACGAGATCCGAAACCGGCACCAACCAACCAACGAGAAAAGCTGTGCCCAATGTCAGCACACACTCTGTATACACAAGACTGAGTAAGGGAATGGTCGTTTAATTCAATTTTTTCCTTTGTTGACTTGAAACTAAAGGACTTAACCGCTGACAAAGTTGAGCAGAAAATAAAAATTTGAATCCATTTATGATGACACTCTGCATTAAAAAACGCATAAAATCATAAAAGTGTTGATTCTATGCGTTTTTGCTATCTAAATTTTTTATCTATCCCTTTTATCTACAGCCTCCAAAAGCTCCGGAAAGACATCGAATCTGATGTGATTTGAGGTGTATCAGATAAAAAGCAGAACTCCTTACTGTTTCTTTCTAAAGCTTAACAGACCGGCCAAGAAAGCAAGGAAGCCACCTAAAAGAGCCAGTAGGGAAGTACTTGTTCCCGTTTTCGGCAAGGATTTTTCTGTTTGGCTAGCCACTTCTTTTACTTCTGAAGCCTGAGGTTTTTGCGCATCCAAGGATAAAGCCTGAGGCTGAGCCTTGGCTACAGAAGCGGCAGACAGCTTCTCTTCATGAGCTGCTGGAGCTTGGGATTTTTCTTCCTGAGCTGGGTTAACTTTTCGAAGTCGCAAAATTGTCGCTGTTAGCGGAGCTAGGGCTAAACCATTGCTGTTTCTAGTGATACCTGCTGGATCAGAAATAGCTATCACTCCTGCCATATTGCCATCTGCCACAACCTCTGCACCTGCTAGATGCTTGTAGGCTTCACCAAAGTTGAATTGTCGTTCCTTGGTGTCCGCATTGACAAAGACAGCATAAATATCGCCATTTGATGCGACCACTTGGTAGCCGAGAACAAGGTCTTCTTTCTCAACACCATCCTTGCCAGGCTGGGTGATGAGGGTCACATTTTGCTCCACTTCATCTTTGGAGCTGCGGGTAAAGGCATCCGTTGACTTCCGCAAGGCAATCAAGCCTTTCATATAGGCACGACTCTTGGCATTTTCAGGGAACTTCTCCGAATCAGTCGCCTTGGTCCAGTCAAAGTGGTTGACCGCGTCGCTCGAATCATAAGAATCATGAATGAAGTACGGATAGTCAAACGGCGTGCCGTCCTCATTGGTCAACAAATGCGCTTTGTTTGGAACCTTGTCTTCGGAGACAGGATATTTATAGGCAGGATCACGGAATTGCTTGGTTCGGCCGTATTCTTGACCAGAGTGGATAAATGGTGTCCCTTGCGAAGTCAAAATCATCAGATTTCCCAGACGCAGGCGACGATGAATCTCCTGATAGTTGGCAGCCACTGCCGGATCTTTCTTGATTGACTGGGCAATGATATCAAAGAGCGTCAGATTATCATGGGCTGCGATGTATTGGATCACATCCCCTGGGCTATCCGCCTCAAAATTGGTTGGCTGGGCCTTGATGTTTTTGAAGACATTTTCCACACTGCGTTTGCCACTGGTGATAAAGGCTGGTGTTCCCTCATTTGGATAACCTGATTTCAAGGTGTTGCGAATATCATCTGAGAAGACCGCTACCGTGTCTGTTGACTTCATCCAGGACTGGTCAGCAGGCTGGACAGCTTTATTTTCATCACCTGCATAAGTCTTCCAGCCCTCACCCAGCATAATGAGATTTGGATTAAGTTTCTTGGCTTCTTCAAAGGCTTTTTGGATGGACTCAGCATCATGGTCTCCCATCATATCAAAGCGGAAACCATCTACCTTGTACTGTTCTGTCAGGTACTTGATCGAATCCACCAAGACCCGTCTGCTCATATAGTGAGTAGTACCCAAGCGGCCACCGCCAAAGCTGGATCTCGGTGTACCATCCGCATCCATAAAGTGGTAGTAATTGGGCTCCAAGTCTTCAAAGATAGAGGTCTTAGCCGTATGATTATAGACCACATCCAGGATAACGCCCATACCCCGCTTATGAATTTCGTTGACAAGATTTTTGAATTCCTCAATGCGCTTGGCTGGATTTGTCGGCGCGCTGGAGTACATACCTGTCAGCGAGAAGTAGTTTTGCGGGTCATAGCCCCAGTTATAGTTGCTGTTGCTGGAAGCGTACTTGTCCATGCGCTCAGCATTTTTCAGCTCATTTACAAAATAATAACTCAAAACGGGCAAGAGCTGAACGTGGGTCACTCCCAAATCTTTCAAATAATCTAATTTCTCAATGAAAGCTGAGAAAGTTCCAAATTGAGATTTCAAATCTTTTGAAATAGCTGGATCTGAAGTAAAATCACGAACATGTGCCTCATAAATCAAGGCATCTTCCCGCTTCTTAAAGTTCGGAATAGTAGCATAGGTCAGGTCTTTCGGTCCATATTCACTTGGATCTACAAAAGCTGCCTTGGCAATCTTGTAGGCATCTCCCTTGTCCGCATCTTCACTGTTCCAAGCGGCTAAAGACTTGGCATAGGGATCCAGCACAAGAACCTTTTTGCCACCGCGAGTAATCTCATAATGATAGAAATATCCTCGATAGTCTGAAATACCTAGGCCTCTCTCAGGTGTCAAGCTGCTGGTCCATGTGCCAGACCCACCTTTCTGCATAGCTATGCGCCCAAGGACCTTGTTCTGATCTTCCTTGTCATAGACCACCAAATCAACTTGGTCCGCACTTGGTGACCAGAAAGTTAGGTCCACTTGTTTGCCCGCCTGAGAAACACGCGCTCCCAACTCACCATCATACTTGTAAATACTATCCTTCAGCTGCCAGTTCATGCTGGTTTTGAATTGATCATTGCCATATTTGATAAGGTAAGGTGACTGGGCTTGGTTAAAATCACCGATGAATTTGGCACTTTTGGTCTCAGGAGCCAGAACCACATCTTTAACAGCGACTTCATGGCCATCTTTGTCTGTAATCTTTAAATTCTTTAAAATATCCTCTTTTTTAGCGTTTTCTAAGGTAGAAAAGCTGGCTTCAATCTCGGTCAATCCTACATGCTGGGCTCCTGTCATACGAATATCGTTGACAAAGTAAGGGTTGGTATAAACTGTCGGATCCGCATCACGCAAGAAAATTTGGCTGTTTTTCTCCAAATTAGCGAAATTATAATCCTGATTTTGAATCTTCACATCATCTCCTGATTTACTTTCGTCTAGAAGCAAAAAGCCAATCATCTTAGCAGCATCTTTCAAGGGAACATCTACATAGCGACCATATTTCCCAGTATTTTCAAAATCCACTCCATCAGGCCAATTCTTGCTTGGATTTTGGACATCTCCCCAGAGCCAGAGTGACTTCTTATCATACTGGCCATCTGTACGATAGTAGTTGATTCGAACCATCCCTTTTTTCAAAGGCTCATAAGTATGAGGTTGATAGTCTGTGTCAAACCAAACCTCATTCATCTGCGGGCTGAGCAGTTCAACTGTCTTATCACCTGTAATATTTTGCCCAGCTGTATTATTGATTAAAAGGCTGATTTTGCTTCGTTTTTCGGCCATCTTGACATCAAGATAATAGCCGTAGTCATCTTCTTTAGCAGTCGCAAAACTAGTCGCTCCAGTCGGCCAACCACCCTTTTGGCTAGAAGGCGTCTCAACATCATCCCAAGTCCACAAGCCCAAACTGTCTAGATTTTGTGAAGGCAAGGTTTTGAAATGAAAGCGAATATTGCCTTCTTCGATAGCATCTTTCGCCGAAGCCTGCGGCTGACTAACTGGTTCTTGCTTGTCTTTTTCACTTGAATTCGCAGTTTCTTGACCAGCTGCTTCTGAACCTGCACCAGCTGGAGCTTGATCGGCTAGCACACCAGTTGGAGCAACCTGCTCTGAAGCTCCCGCTCCTGAACTATCTGCCTCTCCAGTTTTTTCTTCATCTGCTGACTTAGGTAGGGCTGCCACATTTGCATCAGAGACTGCTTCTGTTGCTGGGCTGGTAGCTGTGCTCGCCTCATCCGCTCGGACTAATTGGGCGTTTCCCAATAGGAATCCTGAGGCAATGACAACAGAGGCTACTCCTACTTTTAAGCGACGGATGCCGAAATAATGACGCTTTTCGCCCATCCGAGACTGTAGGTGATAGTTATTTTTCATAAACAGAAAACTCCTTTATTTTTTCTTATAGAGAACATCTATGCAAACGTTTTCTGTATTTATTATACCGATTCTTTTTCAAGTTGTAAAGGCTTTCAAGAAGAGTTTTTCTCACTCAGATACCTCATGCTCTCTGGGCGGATTTTGATGATTCGATAAACTATTTGCGATTCAAACAACAATTGGCAAACAAAAAAGCCAAGACACTTGTCTTGACCTTCATTATTATTCAACGATAAATTGACTCAAAATCCCATTAATGAACTTACTGGACTTTTCGTCAGAGAATTGCTTGGAAAGCTCAATGGCTTCGTTGACTGCTACCAGCTGTGGGGTGTCAAACTCTGTAATCTCAAAGATACCCAGACGCAGGATGTTTTTTTCGACTAACGTCAGACGATCCACAGTCCAGCCCTTTTTGAGGTGCTGGGCAATTTTCTTGTCCAAGTCGTCCTTGGACTGGACCACACCAGAGACCAGATTGAGCAAGAAGGCTGGAATATCAGCTTCCGCCGCTTTGTCTGCCTCTTCCTCCTTATCATACGAATAGGCAAATCTGCATGCCTCCACAAGATCCCCTTCATACTCTAGGCTCATCAGGGCCTGAAAAGCCCGCTGGCGCAGACCTCTTCTGGATTCCAACAGTATATCAGTCATTGAGGAAGTCCTCATCAAATAGATCTTTCAAGTCTGGCTTCGGTGCTTTTTCTGGAACAATGCCTGCCACATGGATATTGACCGCAGACAGCTCTACCTCAGCCATATCAAAAACAGCGCTTTTTACAGCCTTCTGGATTGCTACTGCAACAGTCGGAACGCTGACACCGTATTCCAAATACAGATAGATGTCTACAGTCACATCACCTGTCTCATCTGTATGGAGCGATACTCCACGACCGAGTGAGCGCATAGAAAGACTGTCTGACATACTCTTATTTGCGAAGGAATAAACACCTTCTACCTTTGCCGTTGCAATGGCAATGATTTTTTCCAAAACACGTGGCGCAATGACGATTTCACCTAATTGTTCAGCTGCCATAGTTATTACCTCTTCTATATTATGCACGAGAAACGTAAGTTCCTTCTGCAGTGTTGATGATTAATTTTTGTCCAACTTCGATGAAGTCTGGTACGTTAACAACAAGACCTGTCTCTAGTGTCGCTGGCTTACCAGATCCGGTAACAGTAGCTCCCTTGATAGAAGGCTGAGTATCTGTCACGACCAATTCAACTGTTGTTGGTACTGTCACACCAATCACTTCTGTTCCGTAGAACTGGATTTTCACATCAGAGTTTTCAAGGATGAATTTCAATTCTTCTTCTACATTGACTACTGGAATTTCATATTGATCGTAAGTCTCAGTATTCATGAAATAAGCAGTGTCATCCATTTTGTACAAGTATTGAGCTGGAACAGTTTCAATAATGGCTTGTTCAAATTTTTCTTCTGGACGGTAGCTGGTATCGAAGGTAGAGCCAGTACGAACATCGCGCAGTTTCATCCGCATAATCGTATTTCCCTTACCTGGCTTGTGGTGGCTCGCTTCCAAAACGCGGATGAGTTTTCCATCAGCTGTTTCGAAGGTCATTCCAGCTTTCAGCTTACTTGCTTCAATCATTCTATATTACCTCTTTTTAAAATTATATTTCTACTTATTCTATCATAAAGCCTGATAATTCTCAAATAACAATCAACTCCAATTGGTTGCAGCTACTAAATTTTCAGACTTAATCTCCATACCAAACCGTACACTTACCTCAGTCTACTGGAACGATATTTCCATCTTCATCTTTCTTGACATGGACATACTTGCCATCCACCTCAATATAAAACGTTTTTGCTTTACCTTGAGAAGAAGATGCTTGTTGCTGAAGTTCTCCACCTAGAGCTTGTCCAACATTCATGCCCATCAAAAGATTCATTCCGTTTCCGCCTTCGTTTTTAGCCGCAGCAACCAAGGCTTCATTACGCGCCCTGCGTTCTTCAATCTCAATCGTATTGTATTTCATAGCCGCTAATTCACTATCAAGCTTGCGAACAGTCACCATGCTATCTTCATCATAGCTTAAGTCTTCAAGGAGGACATTGGTTACTTCCAAGCCATATAAGCTCACCCAAGTCTGATTAACCTCTTGTTTTGCTACTTCATTAAAGACTTCTTGATTAGCATTAAGGCTATAGATATCCACTTGGTTCTCAGCAGTATACTTTGCAATTGCTACCGCAATCTTTGGCGGCAGGTTTTGTCGCAAAGTCCCTTGTGCTACATCTTGCAAGGTAAATGGCTGTTCCGCTGTAATCTGACGACTTACAGAACTAATATAAAAGAGAACAGGATCCGCAATTTTCACATCATACAGACCATAAAAACGAATACTTAACAGCTGTTGATAGCGTTCGCTAAAGTACTCAACTGGATTTTGTGTGCCAAATTTATTCCCTGTAAAAGGCTGAGTTCGGAAATAAATGATTTCTTGCTGGGTTACAACTTGACCACCAAAGGAGAAGCGATGCTTAAAGTTCTCCCAAGTTCCCTTGATACCCTCTTTTTCTAATAACCAAGTGTTGTCTCCAGCCTGCCATTCATGACTTCCCGGTTCTAAAACTTCTCCCAAGAAGCTTCCATTGTTGACCAATAGAGCCACATATCCTTGTGGAACAATAACTAGCGAGCCATCCGTTAAAAGCCCTGTATTCTGATTGCCATGACGAGATTGACCATCTGGATCTTTGGTCAAAATTCTCCCTTTGATTGCTAGTGCCGTTTCTGGAACAGATTCAGGCAAAAACACTGCTTCTTTAAATTGACTATCACGAAAACTACTAATACCCCCAGAAAGGGCTGCTTTAATAAATCCCATAATTACTCCTATTTATAAAATTCAATTTCATCAACAACATCATAAGTATCCAGAACCCAGTCTTGAGCGGTTCGAATCAAGGAAGCCTGACAATACTCGCACTTACTACCAGAATCAATCGTCAGCGGCGCCCCACAATTAGGACAATGATCGCTGGATACATCGTCTTTCGCAATTCCTTCGGTCTGAGCTCCATGCACACGAATGAAGTTCATTCGATAAACTGTAAACAATTCTTTGCTTGGATCACCTTCAATAATCCGACCTGTTTCATCATCTTTAATATAGTCTCTCATAGTAGATGAAAGGATGACTTCTAATCTATCATGACCTTGTGGATTTGGATAAAAGTCTTTAATTTTAGAATCTTCTACACACACCCGTTCCAAGACATTGGTCGTTTTGGCTCGAATATGTTCCTGTAACTGCGTTCGGTGTTGCTCATATAAACTCGGACTTTCTAAATTACGAACAGAAGCCCAATCTTTTTCTGTCCAAGCAGACTGAAGGTGAAGGTAGACAGCTTTCGCTTGAGACAAGAAACTTTCTTCATCAAAGTAAGGATCCAATCTTTTCAGTTCTCTAATTGCTTCTTGATTATTCTGAATCTGTCTTCCTACTCTCTCTTCTGTGGTCATTTCCACGTCATTGCTTGAATAGATATCACCACCCATTCCCTTCACAATCTTAAAAAATATACCGCCAACCGCAACAATAGCAACGACACCTAGAGCCCCAGAAGATCCTAATCCTGCCCCAGACTCTGAGCTCGAACTGTAACTACTCGTTCCTCCCGACCAACTACTTCTTCCTGATCGATTGCTTCCTCCTGACCAGCTACTTCTTCCAGACCGATTGCTCCCTCCAGATTTTCTGCTTCCGCCACTCTTAGAATTACCCACACCAGCATCAACTGTAGGAGCTAAAACCAATAGTAAAGCAAGAAGACTTGCAACAAACGCTAAAGTACTTTTTTTCATAATCCTCTTTTCATCCTTATAAAAAATAATAGGGGTAAGAATACAATATTCATTTTATATAACAATCAACTCTTTCGGCGCAAGAGTTAGGACTTCGCAGCCTGTTTCTGTGATGAGAAGATCATCTTCGATGCGGACGCCGTATTTGCCATCCAGATAGATACCTGGCTCATCAGTCAGGACCATGCCCGCCTCAATCGGCTCTTCTGACTTGCCAAAGTAAGGAATTTCATGGATATCCAAGCCGATACCGTGGCCAATCCCATGGCTAAAATAAGGACCGTAGCCAGCATCGTTAATAATCTGGCGCGGAATCCGGTCAAAATCAATCCGGCTAAGACCAGCCTTGGCTGCATCTATGAGAGCTTGATTGCTGCGCAGAACAATATCATAAATCTCCCGCTCCTCGTCCGTCACCTGTCCCACATGAACAGTCCGCGTCATATCGCTGACATAGTGATTGTAGTAGCAACCAAAGTCCATGGTCAGGGTTTCTCCCTTTTGAATGACCTTGTCACTAGCCACACCATGAGGCATAGCAGAGCGGTAGCCCGAAGCAATGATAAAATCAAAAGAGGCACCTGAAGCACCTAACTGGCGCATACGGGCATCTAAAAAGTTCATAACCGCCAGTTCTGTCGTCTCACCAGGCTTGATAAAATCCAGCACATCTAGAAAAGCTTGATCCGAAATCTGACAGGCCTTGCGAATAGTCGCGATTTCTTGCTCATCTTTAATCATGCGCAGATTTTCAATAAAGCCCGTCATGGGAACCAACTCGTAGGCAGAGAAGACACTTTCCAACATTTTGAAGTAAGCATAGGAAATCTCATCCTCAAAACCGATTTTTTGCAGCTTGTCATCCGCAATAATCTTGACAATCTCTCCAACCGCGTCGCGCGATTCCACAATATCAAAACCTTGGACTACTCCCTTGGCAATCAGCGTATAGCGTGCATCCGTTAGGAAAATCCGTCGTGTTTTGCTGATGAAAACCGTCGCTTCTGTCCCGCTGAAACCAGTCAGATAGTAAATATTTTTTAGATTGGTTACTAAAACAGCATCGCATTCTGTCTGAGCCAATGCTGCTTCAAACTTTTCAACTCTTGATAACATGAGGCACCTCCATGAAATAACTAAACTTATTATATCAAAAAACAAGTCAAATAGGACATTTTTTTACAAGTCCTATCTAAGGCGTAAATCTGACGAGCATTCTCCGACACGAAAAATCCCTGTTCTTAATATCAAACAGGGATTTGATAAATTATTTCACGTGCAGCTTGCCTTTCAAGTATTGCCCGGTATAGCTGGCTGGATTAGCTGCGACTTCTTCCGGTGTCCCCGTCGCAATAATCGTACCGCCACCGACACCGCCTTCCGGTCCCAAATCAATGATATGGTCAGCTGTCTTGATAACATCCAAATTGTGCTCGATAACGAGTACTGTATTGCCATCGTCCACAAAGCGTGATAGCACTTGAAGGAGCTTGGCAATAT